>CAZRSI010000010.1:10323-22964 GCA_964602575.1 uncultured Anaerolineae bacterium | reverse complement strand
CGCTGAGCGTCTCATCCGAACGATCAAGGAAGAGGAAGTTGACTTGTCAGAGTACTTCGATTATAATTATTTTGTTCCGCTTTTCTGCTCATGGCGGACCTTAGCCGCCCTCCTCGGTACTCAGGAGCCTCGCTTTAGTGTCTAGAAGGGCGCGGGACTAAGGCCTGCCCTGAGCAAGCCGAAGGGTCCCGCGCGAGCGGGGGAAGGCGGAATGAACTTATGCAACAGTGCACTTAGGGATACACAGCAAGGAGAAGAGGTTCCGGGGCCATCTTTATGTCCCAACAATCTGCAGCGCAGGCCCGGTTTAAGGGAGGAGGATTAGAAGATGACAATGGATCGCAGAAGTTTTCTCAAGCTGTCGGGGGCCAGTCTAGGGGCCACGTTCCTCGGCGCGAAGCGGAGTGCCCCAGTGCAGGCAGCCCGAGCACACAATGGGGTGGCTATGCTTTACGATGCCACCAAGTGCATCGGCTGCCGCGCCTGCCAGAATGCCTGCAAGGAATGGAATGGCAACCCGCCCGAGCCAGACTCCACTGGTCTGTACGACGCTCCCATGGACCTCTCGGCGGATACCTGGACCCTGATTCAGCTTGCCAAACCGGAAGGAAGTGACCAAGGGGCGTTTCTGAAGCGGCAATGTATGCACTGTTTGCACCCGGCCTGTGTATCGGCCTGTCCGGTGGGTGCTCTCCACCAAACCGAATACGGAGCTGTAGTGTATGAGCCCAAGCGGTGCATAGGCTGCCGTTATTGCATGGTGGCCTGCCCCTTCGGAATTCCCAAGTTCGAATGGGATGAGTCCCTGCCGTACATTCGCAAGTGTACCTTCTGCATAGACCGCCTGGAGGAGGGGTTAGAGCCAGCTTGCGTTGAGGCATGTCCGGTGGGTGCGCTCACCTTCGGTGACCGCGATAGCCTGATCGCTGAGGCAGAGGCCAGGATCAGGAACAACCCAGATAAGTACGTGAACCACATCTACGGAAAGGAAGAGCTGGGAGGAACTTCGGTGCTCTATCTCTCCCATATCCCCTTCGATAAGCTGGGGTTGCCGACCTTGGGCCCGGAGCCGGTCACCAGGTTAAGTGAAGTGGTGGCCACTTACGGCACGCCTAGCGTTGCCTTGAGCGTGGCCACTCTCCTGGGAGGGGTTTACTACTGGTTCACCAGGCGGGAGAAGGAGATGCGAGCGGAAGAGGCCATTGGCGAAGAAGAAAGGGAGGTAGAGTCATGATTGCAGCGGGGAAGAAAAAAGGCGCGTCAATGCAAAAGAGGAGGGGTGCTCTGCCGGTTGGTTACTTCATCCTGGCCGCTTTGGCAGCGTTGGGGCTGGTGATGGGCATCGTTCGCTTGATTAACGGGCTTGGAGCTACCACCAATCTGAGCGATAGTTACCCCTGGGGACTGTGGATCGTGTACGACGTGTTCTTCATCCCCTTCTCAGCCGGGGCGTTCATGATCTCCGCTATCACGCACATCTATGACCGAGAGGAGTACCACCGTCTAGCTCGTCCGGTGATCCTGGCCGGTTTCCTGGGGTACCTGTTCGTCGTGGTGGTCTTGCTGATGGACCTGGGACGCTGGCACAAGTTCTACAACGTCCTTATACCCTGGTACTGGAACCTCCACTCGTTTATGTTCGAGGTCAGTATGTGTGTCACCCTCTATACAGGGATTCTAGTCATGGAGGTGGCTCCCGCTATCCTAGAACGTCTAAACTTAAAGAAGCTGCTAGGCATGATCAGGCCCGTGACAGTGCTGATAGCTGGTGCGGGAATCGTGCTCTCATCGTTGCACCAGTCATCTCTAGGGTCGTTGTTCTTGCTCATGCGCTATAAACTCCATCCCCTGTGGTGGACGCCGCTTCTGCCCCTCTTGTTCTTCACCTTAGCCGCCATTAGCGGGCTGTCTATGGTCATACTTGTCGCTATAGTCGGCTTCAAAGCCTTTCATCGCCCCCTGGAGCTCGGTCTCCTCACCGACATAGCCAGGATCGTCTCTATAATGCTAGGCATCTACCTGGTGCTCAAAGTCGGAGACCTGCTCCTAGCTGGTGAGATCGGGCTGGTGTTCTCTGAGGGGTGGACAAGTGTGCTGTTTCTAGAAGAGATGAGCATTGGGGTGGTGGTGCCTTTGATCCTTTTCAGTATGCGTAAGGTGAGGGAGAGCGCGCATGGATTGTTCTGGGGGGCAGCGTGTGTGCTTATGGGTCTGGCTGTCAACCGCGCCAGCGTACCTCTCCTAGCACTTCGTACTTCTGGTGGGGATGTGTATTTTCCCCATTGGATAGAGTTTGCCGTTGCTGTTGGCTCCATTGCAGCTGGCATTCTCATGTTTGTGCTCGCTGCACGCTTCTTGCCGGTATTTCCTGAGCCCAAGGCGGATGCGCACTGAGCAGGAGGTGCAGTTGCCCTTAAAGCAGATAACGCTAAAAGGGGGATAGCCTTGCTATCCCCCTTTTATTTTTCGTCCTCCTCAAAGGCATAACTGAACAAACACTAAAGGAGGATACTGCCGACGTGGATGGTGATGGCGATGTGGACATTGTGGATGTCATGCAGGAGGCCAGCCGCTGGGACATCTCCTGCGAGAACCCCAACCGTTTCTCCTCTCCTCCCACACGTTGGGGCTTGTGCCTAACCGCTGCGCAAGCCCCTTTTGTTGCGTACTTGTGCAAACGGCACTATTAGGGTATAATCATGGCGAGTTGTCACTGAGACAAACCCGTCAGTCGGCGTACATGGCCATTAGCGCTTACGATAGCTCAGGTAACAGCAACCCTCTCTCGGAATGGGTGAGAGTGGGTTTGGTGTACCTGTCGGTGGTGTTAAAGCACCAACACTAAATATTGCCAGGAAGGAGGAAATCTGTATGGGTTCTGTCAAGAAGTGGCGAAAGAAGAAGATCGCCAAGCACAAGCACAGAAAGCGCCTGAAGCTCACCCGTTGGCAGAGACGGAGGAAGTAAACACGTAACCAGAACTGCCGGTGAGAGAACGTATTGCGTGTTCCGTGTTGCGTGAACCGCAGCGGAATACGCAACACGCAATACGCACCAAGCTTGGACATAGGAGTAAAGATGAAGGGTTTGATTCTCAGCGGTGGTAAGGGTACTCGGTTGCGACCCATTACCTACACCAGTGCCAAGCAACTGGTGCCGGTGGCCAATCGTCCGGTGCTGTTTCGCGTCATTGATGCTGTGGTGGAGGCAGGGATCAA
Organism: uncultured Anaerolineae bacterium; assembly: GCA_964602575.1. Lineage (GTDB taxonomy): Bacteria > Chloroflexota > Anaerolineae > VGOG01 > VGOG01 > CAZRSI01. Next base: position 19,746 of record CAZRSI010000010.1, on the reverse strand, counting down.
CGACATCGGCATCGTGGTAGGCGACACAGCCGAGGAGATAAAGGTTGCTGTGGGCGATGGCTCCGCCTGGGGGGCCAAAGTGACCTACATCCACCAAGAGGCCCCTCTGGGCCTTGCCCACGCCGTCAAGATATCCGAGGGTTTTCTCGGCAACGACCGCTTTGTGATGTTCTTGGGCGACAACGTCATTGAGGGTGGAATCACTGCCCTGGTGGAGCAATTCGCGGCCAGCGACTGGAACGCCCAGATTGTCCTCAAGCGAGTGGATAATCCTCAGCAATTCGGCGTGGCCGAGCTACGGGGCGGACGGGTGGTTCGCCTGATAGAGAAACCAAAAGACCCTCCCAGCGACCTGGCCCTGGTGGGCATCTACATGTTCGATCACCACATCTTTGAGGCAGTCAAGGCCATCGAGCCCTCCTGGCGCGGGGAGCTGGAGATCACCGATGCCATCCAGTACCTGGTAGAGAAGGGCTACAAAGTCTACCCTTACATCCATGAGGGGTGGTGGATAGATACAGGCAAGATGGAGGACATGCTGGAGGCCAACCGTTTGGTTTTGGAGACTAATGAGTCGCGGGTGGAGGGTTTTGTTGACGCCGAGTCCAAGGTCAACGGCAAGGTGGTCATCGAGAAGGACGCGGAGATCATCAATAGCACCGTGCGGGGGCCGGCCATCATTGGGGAGCGAACCAGGGTAATCAATGCTTACATCGGGCCATATACCTCCATCTACCATGACTGTCTCATTGCCGACTGCGAGATCGAGCATTCCATCGTCATGGAAAATTGTAAGATCGAGGACATCCATCACCGCATCGAGGACAGCCTCATCGGGCGTAATGTGGAGATTGTGCGCTCGCCGGTCAAGCCCAAAGCCTACAAGATGGTGCTGGGGGATCACAGCAAAGTAGGAATTCTATAGGAGACAAAAGTTCGGTAAGGTCTCCTGACCGCAGCCGGTGGGCGGGCTTGGTCAGAGACCTTCGCCCAACCAGAGGCAGGTATACTCTAGGAGGCAATCATGGCTATCGAGATCAAGCCAGCAACCTCTATCCAGGAAGCTATTGCCCTTTGCGCGCCCGATGAGCCCCTCCCGTGGAAGAGCGACAGATGAGGCTTTTCTAGGACCAAAGACAAACATCGTCAGCCAATATAGCTATACATCAAAGCGGAGGTAGAACAAGCAATGAAGCCCAAAGCCATTACTCGAACACTTCTCTTCGCCGCAATGACGGCCCTGCTGTTGGCCTTGTCTGTGGCAGGGTTAGCCGTAGGTCAGGCACCGGCCGTCGCAGCCGACAGCCCTTGCGATAACGTCTGCGTGGACGCAAGCTGTGTGCCTGTTCCCACCGATTGGCTGGGACCTATCCCCATCACCGACACTTTCATCATCTACCCCACCAGCGCCTGCCTCTGCGACAATGGGAGCCGCCTGGAAGGAGAGGGCGAGTTCTTCCTGCCCAACATCCAGACCGACCAGGGAACGGACGGCATCTACGTCAAGTTCGTCATGGACGTGGTGAGCCTGTATCCCTCGCCAGCATTGAAGCCCCAGTGCGTCCAGTTCACCGGCACCTGGGAAGAAGGTATCCCCATTGGCGAGACTGGCTTTCTGCTGACCAGCATGGAGGGGGAGGTGGTCCTTGAGCCAGAGCCCTCCGTCCAGGCGACGGGCACCATCGAGAGCGAGCAGCAACTGCCCGGCGATGGCCCTGCGGTGACCGGCGAGGGCACGCTGTGGGTCAATCTCGAAGAGCCTTACGAGGTGGGCTTCGAGGGAACTTTGGAGATATTCGTCATCCATGCTGTCCAGGCAGCCATGACCCTGGATCAGAGCTGGGGCTTCGCCGGGTCGGTGACCTTGACGTCGCCAGCATGCGAGGGAGGGACCTTCCTCCACGTATGGGAGGAGAACGATGGGGTTTACGGTTTCTCGGGCAGCGCTTCGCTGACGTGTACTATAGAGGCCGATTCGTTGACTCCGCAGGGCTGGCCTGCATGGCTGCCCGGCATCCCCGCCGAAGACATCACCGTAACAGCCGATGGCGAGGTAGGCGAGTTTTGCCTGGCCTGCAATGGAGGCCAGTGCGTGGAGAAGACCTACGGCGTCTGGGCCGGCACCACCCTCGACCTGTCCCTGCCGGAGTCCGTGGTCGAGCCAGGCACCATCACCGCACGCTTCTTCGTCTCCCCGACGGGCATCATGTCGCCCACCACCAACCTGGTGCGCTGCGAAGAGTCAGGCCAGGCAGCAGCCGATTTCGGGGCGCACATTCCGCAATCCGCAATCCGCAAGCCGAAATCGAGTAGTCCGGCTCTGTTCTGTCTAAACCAGCCGCCGACTATAACCATCACCAGTCCCAGCGCTCCGGAGGAGCCGGGTAGCGGAAGCTACACCATCCGGTGGATGGCCAGCGATCCCGACGACGAGGCCGTCGTCTCGCTGTACTACGACCGCGACGGCACCGGGCGCGACGGGCGGCTCATCGCCCACTGCCTGAGCGAAGGAGCCAGCAGCTATGTCTGGGATACGTCCGAGGTGGGCAGCGGGACCTACTACGTTTACGGCCGCATAGACGACGGCAAGAACCCGGCCGTGGTGTCCTACAGCGCCGGCACGGTTAGGGTGGAGGACTCCACGCCGCCAGCGGCACCCAGCGCCCTCTCGGTCAGCCTGGAGGGTGGGGTGGCAGAGTTGAGCTGGCAGGCCAGCGCGGAAGAGGATGTCATCGGCTATGAGGTTTACTACGGACCCGAACCGGGCGTCTACACCGGCAGCTACGACGCCACCAACGTGACTAGCTTCCGCCTGCCCCAGAAGCCGTCGCCGGAAACGGCGTACATGGCCATCAGCGCCTATGACAGCTCAGGCAACAGCAGTCCCCTCTCGGAAGGGCTGCAGTTGTGGTTCGTGTATCTACCAATAGCGTTAAAGCACTAGCACCGCTCCACTACACACATTACGAGGAGGGATCTGCGTGGTTTCTATCAAGAGATGGCGAAAGAAGAAGATCGCCAAGCACAAACACCGGAAGCGCCTGAAGCTCACCCGTTGGCAGAGGAGGAGGTAAAGTAAACCAGGACCCAGCGGGAGCAAAAAAGGATTTCCGGATAGGTTTAAGTGTAAAGTTACAAGGGTATTCCGAATTCCACAATCTGCAATCCGAAATGGGATGGGAGTTGCCATGAAGGGCTTAATTCTCAGCGGTGGTAAGGGTACTCGGTTGCGACCCATTACCTACACCAGTGCCAAGCAACTGGTGCCGGTGGCCAATCGTCCGGTGCTGTTTCGCGTCATTGATGCTGTGGTGGAGGCAGGGATCAACGACATCGGCATCGTGGTAGGCGACACAGCCGAGGAGATAAAGGTTGCTGTGGGCGATGGCTCCGCCTGGGGGGCCAAAGTGACCTACATCCACCAAGAGGCCCCTCTGGGCCTTGCCCACGCCGTCAAGATATCCGAGGGTTTTCTCGGCAACGACCGCTTTGTGATGTTCTTGGGCGACAACGTCATTGAGGGTGGAATCACTGCCCTGGTGGAGCAATTCGCGGCCAGCGACTGGAACGCCCAGATTGTCCTCAAGCGAGTGGATAATCCTCAGCAATTCGGCGTGGCCGAGCTACGGGGCGGACGGGTGGTTCGCCTGATAGAGAAACCAAAAGACCCTCCCAGCGACCTGGCCCTGGTGGGCATCTACATGTTCGATCACCACATCTTTGAGGCAGTCAAGGCCATCGAGCCCTCCTGGCGCGGGGAGCTGGAGATCACCGATGCCATCCAGTACCTGGTAGAGAAGGGCTACAAAGTCTACCCTTACATCCATGAGGGGTGGTGGATAGATACAGGCAAGATGGAGGACATGCTGGAGGCCAACCGTTTGGTTTTGGAGACTAATGAGTCGCGGGTGGAGGGTTTTGTTGACGCCGAGTCCAAGGTCAACGGCAAGGTGGTCATCGAGAAGGACGCGGAGATCATCAATAGCACCGTGCGGGGGCCGGCCATCATTGGGGAGCGAACCAGGGTAATCAATGCTTACATCGGGCCATATACCTCCATCTACCATGACTGTCTCATTGCCGACTGCGAGATCGAGCATTCCATCGTCATGGAAAATTGTAAGATCGAGGACATCCATCACCGCATCGAGGACAGCCTCATCGGGCGTAATGTGGAGATTGTGCGCTCGCCGGTCAAGCCCAAAGCCTACAAGATGGTGTTGGGGGATCACAGTAAAGTAGGGATACTTTAAAAGAAATGAAAACGACGCTAATCTATGCTGGCATTGCTGGCTATGGTTTCAAGAGCTTGGGCAAGGGGATGGAGGCGGGATGGATAAGCCACGGCCTGGCCCACCTGTCGAGCGCTGCCAAGGCGAAGGGATTCGAGGTGGACCTCATTGACCTCAGGGGGCTCACAGGGTGGGACGAGTTCCGGGCCGAGGTCGAGCGGCGCGAGCCCCGCGTGGTGGGTCTCACCATGATGAGCGTGGACTATAATCCGGTGATGAGGTGCGTGGACATCGTCAAGGAGCTCAACTCCCGCATCTACACCGTCGTCGGCGGGCCGCACCCCACCCTGGCCCTGGACGAGGTGGCCAAGAACCCGAACATTGATTACATCGTCACCGGCGAGGGGGAGATAACCTTCCCCAAACTGCTGGCGGCCATCGAGAGGGGCGAGCCGCCAGAGGAGAGGGTGCTGGTGGGGGAGAGGCCGGTGCTGGACGAGCTGCCCTTCCCGGACCGGGACCTCTTCCTCGAAGAGTGGCGGAGGTGTGGCTACAACCTCGACTCGCCGGAGGTGCCCTTCATCCCCGAACTCCCGCCGCCTTTCATCACCATCATCGCCGCCAGGGGCTGCAAGTACAATTGCAGATTCTGCCAGCCGGCCGAGCGCATCCTCTTCGGCCGGAAGGTGCGCTCCCGCAGCCCCGGCAACGTCATCGAGGAGTTGAAACTGCTGCGCGACAAATACCATTTCGCCAGCTTCATGTTCCACGACGATTGCCTCACCGAGGACAGGGAGTGGGTGCGGGAGTTCTGCCGCCTTTACAAGTCGGAGGGCTTTACCCAGCCCTTCGCCTGTCAATCGCGGGCGGACATCATCGTGCGCCACGAGGACATGGTGGAGCTGATGGCCGATGCAGGATGCAAGCTCTACTTCATCGGCTTCGAATCGGGCAACGACAGGGTGCTCCGGTTTCTGCGCAAGGGTACTACCCGCGAGATAAACCTGAAGGCGGCGCGCATCTGCAAGAAATACAGCCTCAAGATCTGGGCCAATTACATGCTGGGCATTCCCACGGAGACCAAAGAGGAAGTGATGGACACCATCTCCATGCTCAAGGAGATTGACCCCGACTACTACAGCCCAGCCTTCTACACCCCCCACCCTGGCAGCGACCTCTACACCTATTGCATCGAAAACGACCTCTCGCTGATCACCAGCCACGACCAGTATCGCCGCAATCCGACCGAGACCAAGATCAAAGATCAGGACTACGAATTCCTCAATTGGGCACTCCGGGAGTCCCAGCGCCGCAAGCCCTGGAATGCCTTCAAGCGCTGGGTTCGCCGCAACTGGAAGCGCTACGCCAATCCCCGCAAGGCCTGGCGGAAGGCGAAGAGATTAGCAGGTTTTGGAGTGCAAAAATAGGCGCACTCCAAAAGCGGAGGAATCCCTAATGAACATCTCTCAGATCTGCCGTCTCTCGGAAGAGGTGAAGACCGGGGAGCTTTTGGAAGCAGTCTTCATTGATCAGGCCATCAAGAACCCCGATTCTAAGGAGGCTGACAGGGAATTCGTTTTGCAGGCTACCTATCCCACCCATCCCTTGCGGGCCTTGGTGGAGCACATAGCCCAGAAGCTGAGCGGGACGCACCCCAAAGGCGCGGTGGTGGTTCGCGGCGACTACGGAAGCGGCAAATCCCACGCTCTTTTGGCCCTTTATCACCTGGCCTCAGCAGGAGAAGAGGCGGGGAGATGGTTGGAGCGGTGGAAAATCAGCGCCCGCTTCCCTCACACCAAAGCAGCCCTGGTGCAATTGGTCGCCGAGCAGCCGAAGACGCTTTGGGAACTCCTCTTCGAGCGGGCCGGCAAGCCGGGGTTGAACCAGGAGGTGCGCAGCTATCCCACCAGGGAGCAATGGGCTGCCCTTGCCTCCGAGGCCGCCACGCTGCTCATCATTGACGAGCTGGAGCTCTGGTTCGGCCAGTTGGCAAACGGCCTCCCGAAGGAGCGCACTAAGGCCGCCTTGCAAAACCTCCTGGAGGCGGCGAATCTTCCCGACATCCCGCTCGCGGTGGCCATCTCCGTCTACGGGCGCGACCTGGCCCTCATGAGCATCATCAACCGAACCCAGCCTCCATCGTGGGATGTGGGGACGGCGGAGGACAGGGACAGAATCCTCCGCCATCGCCTGGTGGAGGCCATAGACGAGGGGAAAGCCAATGCAGTTATCGCTCGTTACACCAAAGCCTACCAGGAAGCCCAATCCGAGCTGCCCCTCATCTCCTCCCGCCTGGCCGACCTCCAAAGGGAAATGCTGGAGACCTATCCCTTCCACCCATCCTTCCTTAGGCAGGCTTTCCAGGTCTACGCGGCAGCGCCCCACCATGAGAGCACCAGGGGAATCATCTTCTTGGGGGCCACTTTGCTCCGCCGCTACGCCCGCGAACGGGATCTGCTCCTCACCGGCGATCTGGACATAACGGACGAAAGTGTGGCCAGCGACCTGCGCAAGCTGGACCCAGACCTGGTAGCCAACGTTCATGAGGATCTGGCTCAGAGGTGCCGGGGCCTTGACCACGCCAGCGGGATCGTTGGCACTATCCTTTTACACTCGTTCTCCCCCTACGAGGCCGCCGGTGCTACCAGGGAGGATGTGTTGGTGGGCAATTTCCGCCCCACCCTCAATATCACTGACCTTCAGAGCCAGATTGACGCTGTCTTCCAGGAAGCCTGGTTCATTGATGAGATAGAGGAGAGGTTCGTCGTCACCAAAGAGGTGGTCCTGCTCAAGAGAATCGAGCAGCAGGCCCGCGCCCTCTTGGAGACCCCGGAGGGCAGGCAGCGGGCCGCCGAGCGCATCAAGGAGACCCTGCGGGAATTCATGGCTCCAGAGATGGTGTTTCTGTATCCTGAAGAGCCCCTGCCCGAAGCTCTGGCGGGGAAGGGCTTGAGGTATGTGCTCTCTTTGGATCCCCTCTCGGAGGAAGGTGCCTTGGAGATGCTTCAAGGGCGAGGAAACACCGTCGTCCTGATTGCTCCTAAACTCTCGGTGCGAGGCCGCCTCACCCATGGTAGGGAGATGCTCCTTCGAGCTGCGCGGGTGCTGGTGTGCGAGGATCTGCTGGGACGGGGCACCAAGCGCCAAAGCGATGTGCGCCGACATAAGGGGCGCTTCGAGCGCGAATTTAAACAGGCGCTCAGGGAAAGCTACGGGCGCTGGATGCGCATCAGCCGCACCAACGAACTGGGCGAGGAACCTGAGTACGTGGTGCGAGCGATAGGATGTGCCCTTGATCCCGATGCCATCAGAGGGGCCATCCTCCGGGAGAACGATGTGGAGGTGGTCAAGGGCGGGATACGGAAGGTGCTGCGCTACTGCGGACGGAGCGCGCCCAAGGGGTCCGAAGAGGCCGGACGGACCGTCGCTCAACTGCGGGAGGAGCTTCGCCGCCACACGGGGCTGCCCATTCTGATGCAGCCGGGCCAATTGGCTGAAGCTCTCCAGAACATGGTGCAAGACGAGCATCCCGGCACCGGCGCCATCGTCTCGGTGGGGCGCGCCCTCTACGGCTACGATGCCCGCCCCCTGCCTTCCCTGACCGACGAGTGCCGGGTGTGGCTGAGGGCCTATGCTCCCGAGCCCCCTGCTCCTCAGGATGTGAAGCACGCCGTGCGGCAGGCCTTGGCGGAGTCGGCGAAAGCGGGCAGGATGGTGCAGAGCGTCAAGGGCGAGGTGACCTCCCGTCTAGGAGTCCCTTCCTGGGATGTCCTGCGAGCCCTGGCCGAGTTGGTTAATGAGATGGATGCGGTGCTGGAGCAGGACGAAGAGCGCTTCCCGGACGACGGGCACCTGCCCAGCGAGGCCATCGCCGACAGGGCCGAGGTCTGGCTCTCCCCTTACGCTCCGCCCGATGACCGCCAGGCACGCGAGCGCATCGTGCACCTGGTCACGGGGGCGGAGCCGGACGGCATCACTTTGGGCGAACTCAAGACCCACCTGAGCCTGGAGGGAATCGAAGAGGCGGCGATCGAACGAGGGGTAAAGCGGCTTCTGCTGCGCCGTGAAGTGGCGGCTCTGATGGGGGAGCCCGAAACTCCCACTCTCATCCACGACCCATCTCTCCTCACCGATGAGGTGCTGATACGGCTGCCGGGGGTTGTGCCACCTCCCCCATCGCCAGTGGAGTATTGGCCCTTCTCCCTCTCAGTGGGCCCTTACCGGCTGCTCGACCAGTTCCTGCGCGACCTGGAGGCCCGGTTGCCCGAGGAGGTTCGCATCCAAAAGGCCATCTTCCGGGCGGAGCCTGCTGAGGAAATGCTTGACCCCTTGTTCGGCCAAGATGAGGAGTTGGCGAATTTGGCGCATGTGGAGATGAAACACGAGCTTGTCTGCGATTTCACCCATCCTTTGAGCAAGGCGGCTCTGATGAGCATCGCCCACAAGCTTGTTGAGCGGCTGAAGGGAGCGGGCGACGTTTTGCTCGCCGTTGAGGTGAGCGGGGATAGGAGGTGAGTATATGGCCTTGGAAATCGCTCCCAGAATTGTGGTTGACCCGGCCATCCGTTTTGGCAAGCCGGTCATCAAAGGCACGCGGGTGCCTGTAGATTTAATCGTGGCGAAGTTGGCCGGGGGGATGAAAATTGAAGAGGTGGCCAAGGAATACGATATCACGGCAGAGGACATATATGCTGCCCTCGCTTATGCGGCTAAACTAATAGCCAGCGAAGAGATAAGGGCGGTGGTATGAAATGGCGATTTCTGGTTGATGAAGATATGCCCCGCTCTACGGCGGTGGTTTTGCGTCAAGCCGGGCATCATGCCGAGGATATTAGGGATGTTGGGCTACGTGGTTGTAGCGATCAGGAAGTCTTTAATTACGCTCAATCTCGAAGAGCTATCCTGGTAACCGCCGATAAGGATTTTGCCAATGTGCTGCGCTTCCCTCTTGGCAGACATTCTGGCATCATTGTCGTTCGAGTCCCTGATGTACTGCCAACCAAAAGGGTGAATGAGGAACTGCTACGGGCTCTAACCGAGCTAGAAGGCCAGAATTTAGAGGGGACCTTAATTATTGTAGAGGTGGGTCGCATCCGTATCAAGCGCCCATAGTGGCCCTAGACGAGAGAGATACACGAAGTGGCAATTGGCAAGCAATTCATCAAAGACCTCATTGAGGCGGCTAATCCCT
>CAZRSI010000010.1:7629-10223 GCA_964602575.1 uncultured Anaerolineae bacterium | reverse complement strand
GAAGTGGCAATTGGCAAGCAATTCATCAAAGACCTCATTGAGGCGGCTAATCCCTTTGCTGTCGTCTGGGAGGAGATGAGGCATATCTTTGCCACAGATGCCTTTCCCGACGACCTGCGGGCCTTCCTGGACCAGCGGGAGGAGGAGCTGAATGGCCTTGAAGGAGCAGTTTACGATGGCTTCTTCGAGGCCTATGACCAGCTATTGGAGGCTGCCCAGGCCCAGGATGCAGGCTATGTGCTCTCCCTTTTCGATCGCTGCCCCTTGGTGGTCATCGCCGATTCGCTGAGTGTGCGGGAGGCAGCGCTCCTGGAGAGCCACTGGGCTGACAGAGGGTGGGAGGCACAGATGGAGGGATTCGCCATTGTCCCCTTCCCTCCCACCACCGAGAGCCTGAGCCGTCCGCTTCTGGGCAGCCCGAGTCCGGCCTCAGGGCGCAGCAAGCCAGAATTCGAGTATCGCTACGTGGCCGGGCCAGAGCACATCCCCCACATGCCCTCGACAGGCCCGCTTCTGGTCTGGATGCGCCTGCCGGATACGGCGCTGGAGGAGGTGACCCTGGCCCAGACCCATACCGTTGCCGAGGCCTTCGAGCTGACCATCGAGACGTTGGAGCGCGTGCTGGCGGCGGCTGGGCGGGAGGAAGCTTTGCTCACCAGCGACCATGGCTATCTCTATGCCCGCTCCCCGGCCCACTACTGGCGGATGCCCCTAAAAGTTGAAGAAGTAGCCCGTTCTATCTTTCCCCGGGCTAGCCGCTTTCAGAAGGCTGGCCACGAACGAGCGCGAGGGCTGAGAAATCACGAGTCGCCCCGCAGGGAGCAGCGCTTCTTCGCCTTCACACGGACCCACGCGGCCGTGCGGGGCCGCTATTGGTGGGGCACGGCCAGCCCCAACGAGCGCTGCACCGCCCACGGAGGGCTGTCATTCGTGGAATGTCTGGTGCCGATCTTGAGGCTGAATAGGAGAACCTCCAGATGATTGCCGAGGAACTTTTTGAGCTGATTGCCCAAGGCGAGGGCCAAAGGCTGGATTTCAAACGCGGGGTGCCGTCGGTGAAGGACTTGGCCCGCGCGGTCATCTGCCTGGCCAACGCCGAAGGGGGCAAGATCCTGCTGGGGGTGGATGACGACGGGCGGATCCTAGGCTGCATCTCCTACGACGTGCCGGATATGTTATCCGGCATCTACCGCGCCACTGACCCACCCATCACCGTGGACATCGAGGAGGTGAACACGCCCCAGGGTACCGTGCTAGTGATCCACGTGCCCTGCACACCCTTTATCCACAGTACCACCGGTGGCCTCTTCCAGCGCCGGGTGGGCAAGGAGTGTCTGCCCATGTCGGCCAGCGATGTCATGGCCTTCCAGTCGGAACGAGGCGGGCTGGACTACACCGCTCTGCCCCTGGGGGAGGCACGCTATCCCGACGATGTAGACGCTCGGGCGCTGGAAGCGCTGCGGGCGGAGATCGAGGTGCGTAACCCGGCCCTGGCCCGCTACACCGACCCGGACCTGTTGCGCAGCCTGGGCCTATTGGTGGACGGAGAGGACCCTTCGCGGCTGACCGTCGCCGCCGGGCTGCTACTCGGCCGGCCGGAGATGCTCCGCAAAACTTTGCCCCAGGCCGAGGTGGCCTACTTCCGCCAGCGCACCGAGACCGACATCCGGCTCTCGGAGCGGCTCTACCTGCCGTTGCCACTGCTGCTCCGACGACTGGAGGAACTCATCGAGGCCGATAACGAAGTGCGCTCCTTCCTCCTGGGCCTGCAGCGCATTGACGTGCCCAAGTTCCCACAATCCGTCTATCGCGAGGCCATCCTGAACGCCGTCGCCCATCGCAACTACGGCCTGCCGGGCAACATCATCGTTCGCCATTTTCCGGACCGGCTGGAGGTGATGAGCCCCGGCGGTTTCCCTGCAGGCGTGACCCCGTCGAACATCCTGCGCCAGGTGGTGCCCCGCAATCGGCTGCTGGCCGATGTCCTGGGCCGGGTGGGGTACGTGGAGCGGGCCGGCTACGGCGTGGACATGATGTACGAGGAGTTGTTACGGCTGGGCAAGGAGCCGCCCTGGTTCATCCCTGACGAGCTGAGCGTGCGGGTGGTCATCCGCGATGGGACTTTCGACGAGCCCTTCGTGGCCTTCGTGCAGCGGCGATTGCGGACGGGGACACCGCCGACGCTAGAGCAATTGCTGGTGCTGAGGCACCTCAAGCGTCACCTGGAACTGGACCTGGTGACAGCGATGGGGCTGTTACAGCGTAACGAAGGGGAAACCGGGGAAGTGCTGGCCGGGAGGTGCGGGAGGGCCTATTGGGGCGGGTTGGAGCCGGCAGAGCGGCCATCTACCAGCTTACCATCGAGACGGCCGAACAGATTGGGGTCTCGCTCCTGGGCCGGCTGCTGACGCCGGCTGAGCAAGAGGCGCGGGTGCTGGAGTACGTGCGGGAACGGGGACAGATCACCAACCGGGAGTGCCAGCGGCTGTGTGGGCTTAGCCCTGACCAGGCGTTCAAGCTACTGGCACGCCTGGTGGGAACAAGAAAACTGAAGGCCGTAGGTGAAAAGCGCGGCCGCCGTTACATTCCGCCGG
>CAZRSI010000010.1:0-7529 GCA_964602575.1 uncultured Anaerolineae bacterium | reverse complement strand
TCCGCCGGGCGGATAACTTATCCACTCTCATCAGCCCGAAATCATGCGAGCGCGATAGAATATTGCGCAGCGGCGGATACGCTATGCGTGTAGCGCAATCACCTATGAGCGAGGTATCATTATGACCTACTACATCGAGCACGACTTCCCCATCGAAAAACTCACCCCCCTGGCTCAGCGGGAGGCCAATGCCAAGCGACCCATCGCCATGCTCCACAAGTGGTGGGCCAGGCGGCTGGGCTGCGTCTTCCGCACCATCATCCTGGCCAGCCTCATCCCCGCCGAGGAGTGGAAGCGGCTGGACGAGGAGGTGCGCAGGGCAGGCCTCGACGCCTGGACGGCCCTCTACTACCGGGAGCACCCCAAGGCCAAGGCCCTCATCGAGCGCTACCTCAAGGACAAAATCATCCTTGACCCCTTCATGGGTGGAGGAACCACCATCGTGGAGGCGCTCCGCCTGGGATGCAAGGTCATCGGGGTGGACGTGAACCCCGTGGCCTGGTTCATCACCAAGAAGTCCATCGAGCCAGTGGATCTGGACAAACTGGACGCCGCCTTCGAGCGCCTGAAGGAGGAGGTGGCTCCCGAAATCCTTCACTTCTACCGCACCCGCTGTCCCAATGGCGACCACCTGGCCGATGTGATGTACGTCTTCTGGGTGAAGCGGGTGCGCTGCGCGAGCTGCGGGCGGAAGACGAGGCTCTTCAACTCCTTCCGCCTGGCGACGAAGAAGGGCAGGGACGTGGTCTTCTGCCCCCGCTGCTACTGGGTGGGCGAGGTGGAGGAGGGGAGGCCACGCGTAGTCTGCCCCGACTGCGGGCATGAGTTCGCCCCCCGCGAGGGCTACTCCGGGCGGGGGAAATTCCGCTGCGAGCACTGCGGCCACGTGGACAAGCTGGTGGACTGGGTGCGGCGTACGGGACAGGCTCCCGAACACGAGATGTTCGCGGTGGAGTATTGGTGCCCCACCTGCAAGGTGCGGGGCTACAAAGGCGCCGACGAGTTCGACAGGGAACTCTACCGCCAGGCCTGCCTGGAGTTCGAGCGGGAGAAGGCCAAGCTGCCCCTGCCGGAGGGCGAAGTCTACTCAGGGATGAAGACCGCCGAGTTGCTCAACCATGGCATGCGCCGCTGGCAGGACCTGTTCAACCCCCGCCAGCTTCTGTGTCTGGGGAGGCTTCTAGCGGCCATCCTGGAGATAGAGGACCAGGCCGTGCGGGAGCTGATGGTGGTGACGCTGTCGGATTGCAGCACAGCTCACAATATGATGGGACGATATGACTTCAAGAAGCATCACTTGAACCCCCTGTTTGCCCTGCACGCTTTTTGGGTTCCAGATGCTCCTGTGGAGACCAATGTATGGGGCACTCGATACGGCCGAGGGAGTTTTAAAGCTAGTTTCAATAAAGCCCGTCGGGCAGCGGCATGGGCGATTCGGCCTTATGAGATGGGCTGGAATAGCTCAAACAAGGTCTTTACCGGCGATGCGGCTTGTACACCCCTGGACAACGGAGCGGCTGAGCTCCTTAACGGCTCTGGGCGTGCTTTCCTCGCCGCTCGTAGTGCTGAAGACCTCTCCTTCATCCCTTCAAAGTCGGTGGATGCAGTTATCACTGACCCGCCCTACTATGGCAATGTGCAGTACGCTGAACTCTCGGACTTCTTCTACGTCTGGCTTCGAGGGGGGTTGAAAGGCGAATACCCGGAATTTAATCCACCGCTGGTGCCTAAAGACACCGAAATCGTGGTAAACGTGAAAGCCGGCAAGAAAGATGAGCACTTCCGCCAGGGTTTGCTGCGGTGCTTCGAGGAGTGCCATCGTATTCTCAAGGATGATGGACTGATGGCTTTCACCTTCCACCACGAGAGAGCTAGGGCCTGGGGCGCTGTCTTAGAGGCAGTGCTCAAGGCGGGGTTTGACATCAAGGCGGTGTGGACCTATCACTCGGAAAGCACAGTCAGCATCCACCGCTACGGCATCCGCTTCGACACTATCATCGTCTGCCGAAAGCGGCTGGAGGAGGCGGAGCCGGCGGCGTGGGGGGAGCTCAGGGACAAGATCGTGCTGGCCGTGAGAGAGGAGCTGAGGCGGCTTTTGGAGAACGGAGCGGCGCTCTCCACTGAGGACGTCTTCGTCATCACCATGGGCAAGGCCCTCTCCATCTACTCCCGCCACTGGCCCAAGGTGCTCCACGACGGCCAGGAGGTCAAGCTTACCCAGGCCATCGAGGACATCGAGTCCCTGGTGGACGAGCAAATTGACGCCTACTTCGGCATGGTTACCCCTCCCTGGCTGGACGTGCTCTCCCGCATCTACCTCCAGCACCTGGCCCGCCGGACGGTGGTGACCAAGGACACCCTGGTCAAAGCTTGCCGCACCAGAGGATTGGACCTCGCCGACCTGGAACGGGCGGGGCTGATCAAGCGGGCCAAGAAGGCCGGCCTCTACGAGGTCCTCTCGCCCCAGAAGCGCCTGAGGTGGCTGGAGGAGAGGCTGGAGGAGGGCGAGGACCTCTCACCGATAGACCGCGCCCATTACCTCTATGCCCTCTACAAGGCGAACAGGCCCTTGCGAGGCGAGATACCCAGGGTTTACACCAGGGGACTGGGTGAGGTCTGCGAGGCCCTGTATCGCATCACAAGGGACAGGGCCTACGAGGTCATCGGCAGGGAAATAGGGCGGTTGAGGGAACAGAGAATGCTGATGTAAGAAACTTAGACCTCCGAGGTCTCTCAGACCTCGGAGGTCTGGAGTGAGCGAAGTGCCATTGGTGCCCGGTTTCTACATTATTGAGAAGAGCCAACTGGGGAAGGACATCCCCAGGCCTAAGGAGACGATGAGCATCATCGCCTTCCTGAGGGCGGTGCGGAGGAGGGAAGAGCTTCCCAAAGAGGTCTGCATCATCGGGCTGGAGAGGCTCCTCTACCGCGCCGCCGACAGGCGCAAGGCCGCCAGGGTCATCCAGCAGACCCTTTACAACCCTCAGGCCGTGCACCACCTGCGACGCCAGGCGCCGGCGGTGATTCTGCCCCTGGAATACCTGGAACTCTCCTTCCACTGGAAGGCGGGCATCAGGCGAGGCAAAACGGCGGAGGAGGTCTTCGCCGTGGAATGGGTCTTCCCCCGTGCGGACATCAGGGCCGTTGGGGAAACGGATGTGTGCTACAGCATGTTCTGAGAAATACCTTCCCATCTTCAAATTGGGAAGCGAGTGGTCGGAGAGATGGACAAACTCATCATCACTGTCGCTCCCACAGGAAACGTGCCCACCAAAGCCCAGAACCCGCACCTGCCGGTGACGCCGGAGGAGATAGCCGACACCGCCTATCGCTGTTGGCAACTGGGGGCCTCCATCGTTCATGTCCATGCCCGCGACGAGCAGGGCCGCCCCACCCTCGATCCGGATGTGTTTGCCCGCATCTACGAGCTCATCAGCAGCCGCTGCAACATCATCATCCAGATTTCCACCGGGGGGCGGGCCGGCATGGATCTGGAGGCAAGGGCGGCAGCCGTGCGGCGCCTCCGCCCGGAGATGGCCTCCCTCACCACCGGCTCGATGAACTTCCCCGACCGGGTTTATGAGAACCCTTTCTCCACCATCGAATACCTGGCCCGGGCTATGAAAGAGGCCGGCACCAAGCCCGAGATGGAGATCTTCGAGGCCGGTATGATCGCCAATGCCCAACTGCTGGTGAAGCAGGGGTTGGCGACAGAGCCCCTTCACTTCAACTTCGTGCTGGGCTCGCGGGGTTCATTGCCGGCCACTCCCAAGAACCTGCTGTACCTGAGCGAATTGATCCCATCCAATGCTACCTGGACTGTCTCTGGCATAGGCCGTTGGCAGCTTCCTATGAACGCTCTGGCGTTGGTGATGGGTGGACACGTGCGGGTTGGTCTGGAGGACAACCTGTACTATCGTAAAGGGGAGCTGGCCAGCAACGAACAACTGGTGGAGCGGGTAGTGCGCCTGGCCAATGAGCTAGGTCGGCCTATCGCTACTCCTGATGAAGCGCGGACCATTCTGCACCTGACGCCGTCTCAGCGGCACGAAAGCGAGGCCTGATGGAAAGCCACGTATTCTACCGCCGCCTTGACCGTGTTTACCCTACGGCAGAGCGGGGCGAAGGAGTCTACCTGTACGATACCGAGGACAGACGCTATCTCGATGCCTCCGGAGGGTCCGTTGTGGTCAACATCGGCCACGGTGTGGCGGAAGTTGCCCAGGCTATAGCTGAGCAGGCTGGCCAAGTGGCCTACGTCCACGGCACTATGTTCACCACGCAGGTGCTGGAGGAGTACGCTGAGGCCTTGGCCGAGATCGTCCCCCTGTCCCATCCTCGCTTTTTCTTCCTCTCCAGCGGCTCAGAGGCAGTGGAGACGGCCATTAAGTTCGCCCGCCAGGTCCAGATGGATAGGGGCGAGCCAGGACGCTACATGGTCATCAGCCGCTGGCGCAGTTACCACGGAACCACCCTGGGTGCGCTAGCGGTCTCCGGACGAGCACGTTTCCGGCAGCCCTTTCTCCCCTTACTGCAGGACTTTCCTCACATCCCACCGCCCTACTGCTACCGATGTCCCTGGGGCAAGAGCTATCCCGGTTGCGAGGTGGACTGCGCCCAGGCGCTGGAGGCAGCGATTAGGCTGGCGGGGCTGGAGAACGTAGCCGCTTTCATCGCTGAGCCCATCAGCGGGGCCTCGCTGGGGGCAGCTGTGCCCCCGCCGGAATATTGGCCCTTGGTGCAGGAGATCTGCGATCGTTATGGGTTGCTGCTGATCGCCGACGAGGTGATGACCGGTTTCGGCCGCACGGGACGCTGGTTCGCCATGCAGCATTGGGATGTGATGCCCGATGTGATGGTTATGGCGAAGGGAGCGAGCGGAGGCTATTTCCCCCTCTCCATCACCGCTGTGCGAGGGGAATGGGTGGAGGTCATCAGGAAGGGGCACGGTGATTTCGTGCACGGCGGCACCTTTTCCCACCACGCCGTGGGCGCCGCCGCTGGCCTGGCTGCACTGCGCTATTTGCAGGAGAACGATTTGGTCTCAGTCTCGAAGGTGAAGGGAGAGATGCTGGGGAAGAAGCTGCGAGCGGCCCTGGGCGATCTGCCCTGTGTAGGCGATGTGCGGGGCCTCGGGCTGATGTGGGCTGTCGAATTCGTCGCCGACCGGGCGACCAAAGCTCCCTTCCCGCCAGCAGCCCGCTTCGCCCGCCGGGTGGCGGACGCTGCCTTTGACAAGGGACTTATCGTCTACCCGTGCACGGGCTGCGCCGACGGCGTGGCTGGCGACCTGGTCATGGTCGCCCCGCCGTTTATCATCACCGAAGCCCAGATGGACGAAGCAGTGCGTTTGCTGCGAGAGGCCATTGTGGAGGTAAGCGGAACATCTTTTTGATCTGGTAAAGATACTATCAGGAGGCAAACAGTCAATGCGAAACCTTTTGATCACCGGCGGAGCCGGATTCATTGGCTCCAACTTCGTGCGGTACATTCTCAACAAGTATCCCGACTATAGGGTTGTGGTCTACGACAAGCTCACCTACGCAGGCAACCTCGATAACTTGCGCGATGTCGAGAATGACCCACGCTACACCTTCGTGCGGGGGGACATCTGCGACGCGGAGAAGGTGGACGAGGTGATGCGCGAGTACGAGATAGACGCCATCGTCAACTTCGCGGCAGAGTCGCATGTTGACCGCTCGATCTTGGAGCCGGGGAGCTTTATTCTGACCGACGTCTACGGTACTTATGCCCTCTTGGAGGCAGCGCGGAATCTCGGGGTCGAACGCATGGTTCAGGTCTCGACCGATGAGGTCTATGGCTCCATAGAACAGGGTTCCTTTAAGGAGACCGATCCCCTGAACCCCTCCAGCCCATATTCAGCCAGCAAGGCCGGTGGAGATCACATGGCCCATGCCTTCCACGTCACCTTTGGCACACCAGTGATCATCACCCGCGGGAGTAACACCTTCGGCCCCTATCAATATCCCGAGAAGGTCATTCCCCTCTTCATCACCAATGCCATAGATGACCTTCCCCTGCCCCTCTATGGCGATGGGCTCAATGTGCGCGATTGGATTTACGTGCTTGATCACTGCGAGGCTATTGACGTCGCGTTGCACAAGGGCAGGCCAGGCGAGATCTACAACATCGGTGCTGGAAACGAGCTGCCAAACATCGAGTTGACCAGGTTGATCCTTAAATTGCTGGGGAAGCCCGAGAGCCTTATCCGCTATGTGAAAGACCGTCCTGGCCACGATCGCCGCTACTCGTTGGATTGTACGAAAATCAAAGCCCTGGGCTGGCGGCCACGTCATCGTTTTGAGGAGGCGCTCGCGGAAACAGTGCGTTGGTATGTCGAAAACCAATGGTGGTGGCGCAAGATCAAGAGCGGAGAGTACTGGGAGTATTACCGTCGTCAGTACGAAGGAAGGGAGATTGAACTTTCATCCTGAGAACAATGGTGTGGAGCGAACCCTGGGCCCAGAGGCGACAGGTGATCTAAGCCAGTGGTTGGAGGTCGTTCTGGTCGAATACGCCCATGACCATCCTGATGGCCATTGCTCAGTTTACCTGATTGCATCTGGCCTCTTGCAAAATGCAAAACGGGGCGGGGATGCTCTTCTGTAGCAAGGTGTAGTAGTTGCTCCGTTGGGGGAAGGTCTTTAACTTAGCCCAAAGAGGTAGCTGAATGTCGAGAACGCCGAGGGCAAACCTCGGCGTTCTCTTTTCCGATGCAAAGGCGCTCGCTACATCGAACCCATCGTCAGCGCCATCAGCGCCTTTTGCACGTGCAGGCGGTTCTCGGCTACGTCGTAGATCACGGAGCGGGGGCCGGAAGCGACCTCATCGGTTACCTCGTGGCCTCGGTCCACCGGCATGGGATGGGTGAAGATGGCGTTGTCGGTGAGGGCCATTTTCTCAGCGTCGCAGATCCACTCCGGATGCTGCATCGCCTTTTCGATTTCCTCCTGTTTGTGGAACTCCCCATCGCGGTAGGCTTCGGGACTCATCCAGTGACGGGAGTAGACCACGTGGGCTCCCTCGTAGCCCGATCTCACGTCGTGAACGATCTCGAAGCTCCTGCCGTTGGCGGCACAGTTCTCCTCGGTCCACGCGATGACCTGAGGGTCGAGGTCATACCCCTCAGGGTAGGCTAAGGTCACATCCATCCCGAAGCGGGAGCCGATGAGCAGTGCCTCCTGGACGCTGCACCAAGAGCGGGCCAAGGCTCCGTGCCCCCAGATTACCAATAGTTTCTTGCCTTGCAAATCGCCCAGGTGCTCGCGCCAGCCCATAACATCGGCCAGGCCCTGGCAGGGGTGGAACTTGTCGTGGGCCATGGAAAAGACAGGGATGGTCGCCCACTTAGCATACTCGCGAATTAGCTCGTCCCCCTCGCCATAATGGGTGATTTTGTCCTCCAGAATGCGGATGCCCAGGCCGTGGGCGTAGCGGCTCATCACCTTGGCTGCGTCCTCCACCGTTTCGCCCGCGGTGGTGGCGGTTTTAAGGCGCATGGCCTTGGG
>CAZRSI010000009.1:20521-24112 GCA_964602575.1 uncultured Anaerolineae bacterium | reverse complement strand
CCAGCAGTTTCTCGATCTCCTCGGCCAGGCTCTCCACGTCGGCGAAGCGGCGGTAGACGGAGGCGAAGCGTACATAGGCCACGTCATCCAGTTCCCTCAGCCGCTCCATCACCATCTCCCCGATGACGCGGCTCTCCACCTCCCCCTCCCCCCGACTGTAGAGTTTACCCTCGATGCCGCTGACCAACTCCTCGATGGTCTCGGTGGGAATGGGCCGTTTGGCACAGGCCTTGAGCACCCCGGCTAGGAGCTTGTCCCGGTCGAATTCCTCCCGTCGTCCATCGTTTTTAACCACCATCAGCCGAATAGGGGCAATCCGCTCGTAGGTGGTGAACCGCTGCCCACAAACCCTACACTCGCGCCGCCGACGGATACTCTCACCCGAAGTGCGAGTATCAATAACCTGGCTCTTGCCGCCGCAATAAGGACACTTCATTCCCAACCTCCCAAGGGTAAACACTCACCAATTTTATACCACAATAAACAGTATGCAAAATCAAAAAATGCTACAATATCTTGTAGCAACATACCCTCTTTTAATAATACCACAAAAAGGCTAGATTGGCAAGGAACAAAGGCCAAAATTCATCCCCAATTTCAAAATTTTAAGCTTTTTCGTGCGATTTCTTTAAAAACAACCCTCCCCTTTCTCTTCGGAGAGAAAGGGGAGGGAACGCAGCAAGGCTCAGGACCTGAGATAAGGCAGCAAGATGCTAGCGGACGACAGCCATCGTCGGCCTTATGAGAGGGAAGAAGTTATGGCCCAGTATTCAAGAATGGTCTGGCACGCAACCCCACCACGGAGTGCAAACAGCGCCGGGTGGCATGTCATAGCCGCGATGCCGGCAAGCAGGCATGATCGAATCCGAGCGCCTGCGATGCGCGAATTCCTCAACGTCGAATTCGGTTCCAGAAACCAAGCAATATCCTCTAGCGACGCAAGAAGGCTGGGATGTCCAGGTCTTCCCTGTCGTAGACTCGCGCTGGAAACTCAACGGCGCGTTTGGCGACAGGGGGCTTTCGCTGCTCTGCAACCTCGAATCCAGTGGCAATGACCGTGATTTTGATCTCGTCCTCCATCTCTGGATCAATTACGGCTCCAAAGATGATGTTCACCTCCGGATGCGCTGTCTCCTTGATGATCTCAGCAGCCTGGTTGACCTCGAAGAGGCTCAGATCGTTGCCACCAGTGACGTTGAACAGGATCCCGCGAGCCCCATCAATGGTGATATCCAACAGCGAACTGGAAATGGCTGCTTGGGCGGCCTCGATAGCGCGATTCTCGCCGCTGGCCCGGCCCACAGCCATCAGGGCAGCTCCGCCCTCAGCCATGATGGACCGCACATCGGCAAAATCCAGGTTGATGAGGCCAGGCACGGTGATCAGTTCGGAGATTCCCTGGATGCCCTGACGCAGGACGTCATCGGCTACACGAAAGGCCTGCTGGATGGAGGCCTTTTTATCCACGATCTCCAGCAAGCGATCGTTGGGAATCACAATGAGAGTGTCCACCTCTTCCTTGAGTTCCTCAATACCCTTCTCCGCCACCTGCTGCCGGCGCTTGCCCTCGAAGCTGAAAGGCTTGGTGACCACACCGATGGTCAGAGCCCCCACCTCTCTGGCGATTTTGCCAACCACGGGCGAGGCACCAGTACCGGTCCCACCACCGATTCCGGCGGTCAGGAACACCATATCCGAGCCTTTCAGGGCCTCGTAGAGCAAGTCGGCGGATTCCTCTGCTGCTTTGCGGCCGATCTCAGGGTCACCACCTGAACCTAACCCTTTGGTCAGCTTCTCGCCGATGCGGATCCGGTGCGGAGCCTTGGACAGCATCAGGGCCTGGGCATCGGTGTTCACAGCGATGAACTCCACACCCTGAAGCCCCTCCTCGATCATGCGGTTAACGGCATTGGAACCACCGCCGCCGATGCCTACCACCTTGATCTGAGCGAAGTTTTCCACTTCAGGTATGTCTTGCATTGTTTTTCCCTCCCTCTCTTGGTAGTTTAGTGATCCTGATACTTTCCTTTTGGAACAAATATAGTTTCGATACCACCCAACAAACCGAACTTTAACCTGGCAAAAAGGATCGAAGCCAGTGAACGATACGCTGCCAAAGGCTAGTGGGTCTATCCGTGGGAACCTGGCCGGCTTCCTCCCGCAATCCCCACAGCAGCAGGCCAACACCTGTAGCATAGGCTGGGCTGGAGACCGAATCCACCAGGCCCTGCAAGTCCCTGGGGAAACCAATGCGCGTTGGCAACTGCAGTATGTCCCGGCCCAATTCCCTGATCCCTGCTAACTGCGATGTTCCCCCGCATAGGACAACGCCGGCGGGCAATAAACCATCGTACCCAGAGCGCTTCACCTCCTGCAACATGAGGTCAAATATCTCGACTGCACGAGCTTCGATTACCTCCGCGAGAAAACGGCGGGAAACAGCCTGCCACGAATCTCCCCCAAAGACCGGCACGTTGAGATTCTCACTAGGTGGGATAGCCTCAGCGCGAGCGTAGCCATATTTCTTTTTGATCTCCTCGGCTGTGGCAAAAGGAGCACGCAGGCCCACAGCCACATCGTTGGTCACATGATTCCCACCGATGCCCAGCACCGCGGTGTGCCACACACTGCCCTCGATGAAGATAGCCATGTCCGTCGTGCCACCACCGATATCGGCCAAAACAACGCCCATCTCCCGCTCATTCTCGGTTAACACTGCCTCCCCAGAAGCCAGAGAGGCCAGAACGAGATCGTCTATCTCAATGCCCACCTGGTTGACGCACTTCACCAGGTTATGGATGGAGGTTGCCGCGCCGGTGATGATGTGGGCCTCCACCTCCAGTCGGAAGCCATGCATACCCAGAGGATCACGCACTCCATCCTGCCCGTCCACAATGTACCCTCTGGGTACAACATGGATGACCTCGCGATTGTGGGGGATAGCAATGGCCAGGGCCGCATCGAGCACCCGGTTCACATCATCCTGAGTGATGCTATGCCCTCTGGAGACAGCTACCACGCCCCGGCTGTTGAACGATGAGATGTGCGCACCCGCCACGCCGACAAGCGCGTGAGTGATCTCGTGGCCAGAGATACGCTCCGCCCTCTCCACAGAGGCTGCAATCGCTTCGGTGGCCTCGTTCACATTGACCACCACTCCTTTGCGCAACCCCCTTGAGGGAACCACGCCCACACCCACAATACGTAAGGTGTTCCCTTCGTCCACCCTACCCACCAGGGTGCAGATTTTGGTGGTGCCAACGTCAATGCTTACAACTGTTCTTTCCAAGGCAACCCCCGCTTTAGCTTCAATAAATAGCGCCGTATCAAGGCCAAGTTGTTAAACAGGCGCACCCCAAAAGCCACAATAGCCGCATAATAGAGCTCCACCCCAAGCCGGTCACCCACAAAGGTCAGGAGAGCAGCCAAGATGGTGTTAGCACAAAAGCCGCTAACGAAGACCTTGTTATCGTACTGCCCTTCTAAATAAGCTCGCATCGCGCCTAACATAGAGTCCGAAGCTGCCAGGATAGCTATGGCTGTGTAGCGCGAGTACTGGGCCGGTATAGTGATGTAGAAAAGAGACCCAAT
>CAZRSI010000009.1:0-20421 GCA_964602575.1 uncultured Anaerolineae bacterium | reverse complement strand
GTCCACGTATTCCGGCTGAATCCCGTCGAAGGCCAGGTCCTTGACCAAAGCATCCAAAATGGTTATCTTCTCGGCCATGTCGCCGGTGCCCAAATAGACCGGAAAGCTCCGGTTAAGAATCACCCCTCGATCCTCCGAATACTGAAGGACCTCTGTTTCTGGCAAAAGTCGCTTAAGCTCCAAGGCCGACCTGACAACCTCAGGATCAATTCGGTCGCCCACCTCAAGGGGGCCTGGCGTTAAGTCCTGCACCACAAGCATGTCCTCAAGCTCCTCTTCCACAGGGAGGAGCGCGCCCTGTTCATCAACCCAGTAGCGCTGTTCACCCCTCTGCCAGACGATCTGCACTTGGTGCTCCACCACTTTGATGCTCACATGGTTGGGCAGCCAGCAGGTAACCTTGACCTCTTTTACGCCGCTCAGCTTGGAAATCTTCGCCTCTGCTCGTTCAGGATTTACCCAGAATATGCTCCATTCGTGCAGGCCGCTGGCCTTGTAGACCTCGGCACTATCAATAAAGCGGTTGCCCTCCACCTCGGCCCCGTAGATATAGAACTTGTCGGTGGTAAAGAACTGGCTGGTTATCAAACTCAGAGCCACCAGCAAAAGCACACTCAGTACCGGCCCCGCTCTGATCTGCCAGGAACTAACCAGAGACCTGGACGACAGCCCCACATTCGGCCTGGCAATCTCGTAAGCGCGGCTTCGTCGCTTGACTTTAGAGCGTTTCCCCGTTCTGCGCTTCGATGACTTGCGACGCACAGTTCTGGAGGGCACTTACTGGTATTCCTCCGGGCTGTAGGATGTCTCCGACCTGCTTTTGTCGGCATACCTTTCCAGCGCCAATTCGATGAGTCGGTCTATGAGTTCCGAATAGGAAATACCGCTGGCTTCCCACAACTTGGGATACATACTGATGGGTGTGAAGCCAGGGATAGTATTCAACTCGCCAATGTAAAGTTCTCCTGTATCCTTGTCCAACAGGAAATCAACCCGGGCCATGCCTGCGCAGTCCACAGCCTGAAACGCAGCAATGGCCAACTCCTGAATCCGTTTGGTCAACTCCGGGGGCAAGTCGGCGGGTATGATCAACTCCGACCGGTCGTCTATGTACTTGGCGATGTAGTCGTAGAACTCGCGACAAGGGACGATTTCCCCAGGCACCGAGGCAATAGGATCATCGTTGCCCAGGACGCTCACTTCGATCTCCCGTGCGTTCACTGCCTGCTCCGCCAACATGCGACGGTCGTAGCGAGCTGCCAGGTTAAGGGCCGGGGCCAATTCGCTGCGCTGGTGCACCTTGGAGATGCCCACGCTGGACCCCAAGTTGGCCGGCTTGATGAAACACGGATATCCGATTGTCTCCTCGACAAGTGCCATCATGGCCTCAGGATCGCGCTCCCAATCTCTGCGCCTCAGTGGCAAGTACTCCACCACAGGCAACCCATAGTCCCTGAAGATGGCCTTCATAGCGATTTTGTCCATCCCCAAAGCAGAACCCAGCACCCCAGCCCCAACATAGGGTATGTTGGCCAACTCCAGAAGGCCCTGCACTGTGCCATCCTCGCCGTAAGGACCATGCAAAACAGGGAATATCACATCCACCTGAGGGAATCCCGCCTCGCAAGTGCCGGGTATCAAATCGCGCCTGCCGGCAGGCACCAACGCCTGAGTCTCAGAGCTTGCCGGTTCAGCTATCTCACCAGCTACACACTGTCCTCCAGACTGCAGCAATTTCATCGGGTCGCCCTGAGTGATCCAACGCCCATCTTTGGTGATGCCAATGGGGATAATCTCGTACTTCTCCCTGTCCATGGCGCTCATGATACCCTGGGCAGAGACCAAAGAGACCTCGTGCTCGCCAGATCGTCCACCGAAGATAACACCCACCCTTAGCTTAGCCATTCCACTCCCCTATCAACTCGATTTCCAACTCCAACTTCTGGCCGAATTGCTTCCACACCTGCTCCTGAGCCAGGTCAATAAGGGCCTTGACATCGGCCGCCTTTGCGTTGCCCAGATTAACAATGAAATTGGCGTGTTTGGGCGAAATCTGAGCGTCGCCGATGCGCATTCCCTTGAGGCCCGCTTGCTCAATGAGGAATCCAGCCGGATACTGCTCCGTTCTTTTGAAAACGCTGCCAGCGCTAGGCTCCGTGGGCTGGCTCTCCTTTCGCCGGCACGTGTAATCGGCGATGTTCTCCGCGATGATCCGGGCGGGCTTCGGGCGCAGGGCAAACTCCGCTGACAGGATCACCTCCTGCTTGCCCTCTGCCACCTGCCCTTTGAATCTGCTGGTTCTATAGCCAAACCCCATCTCCTTGGCGGACAGCTCGCGCACAGTACCATCGGCGGTGAGGATAGTAGCTTTTAGCACCACATCGCTGATGTAGCTACCGTAGGCCCCCGCGTTGCCCACCACGGCCCCTCCCACCGAACCCGGGATGCCCACTGCCCACTCCATCCCTCCCAGGTCTCGACATGCGGTCTCGCGGACCAAATCGCTCAACAACACCCCGCTCTCGGCATAGAGAATCGCACCGTCTTGGAAACTCATGTTCCGCACCGCGTTCTCTATAACCAAGCCGCGGATCCCTTTGTCCGCCACCAAGATGTTGGTGGCCCGGCCGATGATAAGGTAAGGTATCTCGTGCTCCCGTGCCAGCCGCACAAACTCGACCAGTTCACGAACATTATTGGCCACCACGTACAGGTCGGCCGGGCCACCAATGCGAAAGGAGGTGTGGAGGCACATGGGTTCATTGCGGCAAACCCTCTCACCCAGCGCAGCCGCTATCTTCTGGAACGCCCCATTGTTTAAATGCCGCGCCTCCGCACTTGGAAAGTTGGCAATCCGGATCCCGCTTACCACCATACCAGCTCCCCTTCGACACGTTCCTCTCTAAAAACCCAAAAGATACCTAATACCAAGCCCAAAATGCCTGCTATGGCCATGTTTCGCACTTTATAGGGCTGAGCTGGTTTCTGAGGCTCCATTGCCGACGCGATCACTTTCGGCTCAGCGCTGAACTCCGCCTGCTGCAGCTTGTCGGCCAGGGACATGTATGCCTCTTCGGCCTCGATCCTGGCCACAATCAACCTCTCCAACTCGGGGCGTTTCTCGGTGAGGATCTTCTCCCGCTCCGCGATACGAGTGGAGAGTTCCTCAATGCGTCCGTCCAGTTCCTGGGCCTCGGCATTGAGAGCTGCGATTGCCGCATCGAGGGTTTTAACCGCTTTGGCCGACAGTTGCTCTATGGTGGTCTTGATAAGAGCCTCCCTGCCCTCCAGTATGGCGATGACCGTGTCCAGAATGGCTATCTGCTCACTGGTGCTCATGTCTTCCGTAGGCAGGGAAAGCCCCTGAACATCTATCCCCATGGCGGACTCAGTGGATCCGCTCTGGAGAAATTCAACAATCAGGGAGGACATCAGGTCCGGAGAGGCAATACTCCCCCCCTGCTCGACAGCCTCCCTGAGTTTCTTGGCCTCTTGTAGAGAGGTCTCAATATCTTTCATGACCTCTTCATACTGCTCGATAGCCTCCTGATCAACCTGCTGCTCCATCAACAGGACTTCGACCTGAAACATTTTCTCCTCGGATTCCTGCGACATCTGCTGCAGAAGGTTGATCACAAAAGACGAGATGGCCTTTGCTGAAGGGCTTTTGTCCTCTCCCCTGATCGTCTTCCTAAAAGTATTTGCCTCCTCAATGCTCTTTTTGATACGGGCCCGCCTGGCCTCGTAGAGGCTCAATTGTTCTTCGTCGGCTGCCAGGTCTTCTTCGGCGGTGCCGAATCCAAATATCCCAAACCCGTATTCGTTTTCGAACTTCCTCAGAGCCTCGTTGGCTGCCTCCAGATTCTGTTCGGCAATCTTTAGCTGCTCCTCCGTCTTCAATTGGGCCTCTGCGATTCGCTTGACAGCAAACTCCGCCCATGTGTTGGCTATTAGCGCGCCTTTTCTAGGCGAGTCAGAGCGCGCAGTGATGCGCACCATGTTTGGCCCCTCAACGACCTCTATTGTATGGATGAGGCTCTCAGGACCTTTTTCCCTAGCAAACAGAGGGTTTGTACCACTTAAGGCAGCAATTACCTGTGCCTCGACCTCTGGACTCTTAACGATAGAGGTAAGAGGAATGGAAGAGTCCAGCTCCGGCACGGAAATGATGGCTGTGGCCTCGTATGTAGGAGGGAGAAAAAGATTGACAACAGCCGCCACGAGAACTGCCAGCAGAGTGAACACCAGGATCAATCCCAAACGCCTCAAAATGGCATCAGCGTAGTCACGTATGTCCATTTTCTCCGCTCCTAATGGCCAAAACATCTTCTCCCACTTTGTACCCATCCCCTGCTCCCAAAGTGATGAGCACATCGCCGGGCTTCAGATGGTCCATCAGGTAATCCGTGGCCTCGTTCAGGCCAGGGATGTGGCGGGCATCCGGATGCCTCATGCGAGCTACGATATCGGCAGCGCTCACTCCCAGGTCGTCAAACTCGCGAGCAGCGTAGATGTCGGTAATGATCACGTGGTCGGCATCGGCAAAGCTGGCGGCGAAATCGGCGAGCAGGACCTTGGTACGGCTGTAGGTGTGCGGTTGAAAGACGGCCCAGATAGTGCGCCCTGGATAGCGCTCCCGCGCTGCCCGCAGGGTGGTCCGTATCTGGGTGGGATGATGAGCGTAATCATCTATGACAACGATTCCATCCACTTCGCCCTTCACTTCGAAGCGCCGCTGTACGCCGCGATACCTTCGCAACGCCTCCTTCGCGTCTGCCGGGCTCAGTCCCACTTGGTGGGCCACAGCGAGAACCGCCAGGGAGTTCTTCACATTGTGCAAACCAGGAATGCGCAGACTAAATTCGCCCACAGGCCGTCCCTCGTGCAGGGCCAGGAAATCGTTGCCGCCCAGTTCATTAGGTCGGATGTTCTCCGCCCGCCAGTCAACTCCCTCGCCAAATCCGTAGGTAACAACTTCCGCTCCCTGCCCATTTGCCAACACTTCTCTCACTCTGGGCTCATCCCCGCACCCGATCACCCACCCATCGGGGGGCACCAACCTCACAAATCCTCGGAAAGCTTCCAAAAGGTATTCCATTTCAGGGTAACAATCGGGATGGTCCATCTCGATGTTAGTCACCACAGCCACCCTGGGTTTGAGCCCCAGAAAGGTACGGTCGTATTCGTCGGCCTCGATCACGAAATACTCCCCTCGACCGGCCCTGGCGTTCGTCCCCAGATTTTCCAACACGCCGCCCACGATAAACGTTGGATCGAGGCCAACCTCGGTCAGGAGAAAGGCAACCATGGCTGTGATAGTTGTCTTTCCATGAGAGCCAGCCACAGCAATGCCAAAATGGCCCTTCATCATGCGCCCCAATACCCAGTCCCGCTTGACAACGGGTATGCCTCTCTCACGGGCAGCCGCTATTTCTGCGTTATCCGCCGGTATAGCGGAGGAAATGACCACTAGATCGGCATCGCCCACATTCTCAGCTCGATGGCCCTGGTAAATGGCTGCGCCCATGTCGGCCAGGGCATCAGTGATGGGCGAGAGTTTCAAATCGGAACCCGAAACGCGATGTCCCTCCTCCAGCAACACCTTGGCGATAGCCGAGAGACCGATGCCACCGATACCGATGAAATGAATCTTCTTATGCGCTCCTATCATTATGTAAAGCTACCTAATAACCCGCATAGTGATCAGAAACAAGATAAAGAAAACGAGCACTGGCTCTTGAAACTCGGCGGGTATCACATTGAACAAGAGCAGAGAGCGCAGTGTTTGGGCTAGTGGGCTGAGGGGTTCTTGGTACAGCCCCAGCAGCCGAGTCGGATAGTTGTACTTGTCCAAGTAGTACCAGATAGTCCCTATGATGAGATACCCATTGAGCAAGCCGATCAGCAAGTTGAAAAAGATGCCTGTTAAGCCCTTAGGCGGGCTGCCACCGAAGGTCAGGGTTTCCCCATGGTAGGAGATAAAGACCATGAAAACCATGATAAAAGTGTAAAGGAAACACCTGAACAGGGCTCTCCTGGGATCCTCAGCCGCGAGGGCACCGAAAGCGCCCGGCGCTGCCTCCAGTGCTCTGTTCAGAGCTGCATCCGTCACCCCACGCTTCTCCAGCCATTGAGAGATGACATACATGGCCACGCAGACGGAGGTGGTAACACCCAGCTCCTTCAGAAAACCCCGTATCAAGCCGATAGCTCCAAATAAGAGAATTCCGACTATCCATAGTACCTCTATCGGCTGCAACTACAAGCCTCCTACTTTTTCAGAGACGTGCTTCGCAGACCAAAAGCAATTAGTACAGCCACAAAACCCACAAACACCAGGGCCACGTATTGGGTCAGGAATCCGGCCACAGGGCCGGTGGGCAGTTTGATGACCGTTTCAGGCTTCGGAAAGACCTCAGGAAGCACGAAATAGGCGATTAAATAGCCTTCCATCAACCCTGTTGCTAATCCCAACAACCTCGACAGTAGAGATAGTTTGGGATAGATAGCCAAAGGTCCAAAAGGGACCGTCTTGGAGCGTAGAAATCTATTGCCCGCAGCATAGGATACAAGGACCAAGAAAGCAAAGACAATCAGCCTCAAAAACAGTCTCTCACTTTCCGTCTCCACAAGCGGAGGGAGATTGGCCACCTGGGGCCAGATGGCGGTGGGGTCCTCGGCAGCCATCCCCCCTTTCGCTGCAAAGACAAGAAGTTTATGGAACTTATTTGTCCAGCGCACGAGAAACGATTCGCCCCACCTGATAACCGCATAGGTGGCGATGATGCCCAAGGTGGTAATGATCTCACGGGCCACACCCCGCGAGAAGCCAATGAGGCCAAACACAGCGCCAATAATCGCCAGAACCTGGAGTTTGGTTAACGCCATGGCTATGACTTTCGATCCCTCCGCAAAGACCGCGATCCACCCAGTTGCCTGAGCTCGGCTGCGATATGTTGAGCTGCGTCTGGTCTGGACAGAGCCCGCGCCCGTGCCGACATCTGGGCCAGAGTCTGCTCATCGCCCAAGAGTTCCAAAATCGTGGGCAACAGCTTCTCCCCCAGGTCGCTATCGGCGATCTTCACCGCAGCACCCCGACGGACCAGATAGTCGGCGTTGAGCTCTTGATGCTGCCCAGCGTAGGGATAGGGCACCAAAATGCTTGGCAATCCCAGCGCTGGAAACTCTCCCAGGGTTGCTGCTCCAGCCCGGGCCACTACCAGGTCAGCTGCAGCCAGGGCCATGGGCATCTCATCGTGCAGATAGGGATAAGCCCGGTAGCGGCTCTGCAGCCGCTGCGGCAGTTGGCTTCGCCTCTTCATCACCCAGTCGGCGTCCAGGTAGCCACAAACGTGAACCACCTGGCAAACCTCGAGCAGAGGTTCGAGGCACTGGCTCAAGGCCACGTTCAGGCTGTGAGCACCTCGGCTGCCGCCAAACACAGTGATGGTCTTCAGCCCCTCCTCCAGCTCAAAAGCCTTTATAGCCTGAGCTTTGTCAGTGGCGAAGAATTGGGTGCGCACAGGGTAACCCGACGTTATGACTTTGTCCCTGGTGAAATACTTCGCCACCTCTGGAAAAGAAACCGACACCCGCGTTGCCAGTCGGCTCAGGGTCTTAACAGCCAAGCCCGGTTCCAGGTCGGGCAGCAATACTAAGAGGGGCACGCGAAAAAGCCAGGCGGCAAGGGCCACCGGTGCACACACATAACCTCCTGTTACCAGGGCAACATCGGGCGAGAAACGGCGCACAATGCCCAACGATTGTACAAAGCCCGCCATTATCCTAACGAGGTTGCCAACCATAGTCCATGGTGCTATACCGCGCAGGGCTCCTGTGGAAATGGCTGTGAAGGGCAACCCTTCCCGGCCGACGATTTTGTGTTCTACCCCACCACTGCTGCCCACATATAGGAACTCGCAACCTGCCACTTGCGATTTTAAGGCTTCAACGACGGCGAGAATGGGATATACGTGGCCGCCTGTCCCGCCGCCCGAAATCATAACGCGCAATCTCCTCCGACTCCTCCTTCGCGGTAGCCCTTGAGATGCTCAGGAGCAAACCCACGCCAGTTAAGGAAACAGCCAACGAGGAACCTCCGTAACTGATGAAGGGCAAGGGAATGCCAGTGACGGGCAAGATGTTGGTGGTCACGCCGATGTTGATCAGAGCCTGAAAGATCAGCCAACAGGTCAACCCTGCAGCCAGTATCGTGCCATAATCATCCGGCGCATCCAGGGCAATCTGGAAGCCCCGATAAGCCAGAGCTACGAAGAGACCCATCACTAACAGGGTGCCCGCGAGCCCCAGTTCCTCACCAAGCACAGCGAAGATACTGTCGGCATAAGCCACAGGTACTCTCAACTTGTGAAGCCCGTTTCCCAGACCAGATCCCCATATCCCGCCGGCCTTTAGCGCACGCACGTTTTGCTGAACGTGGTAGCTCATGTTGCCGCCAAAGAGCGACTCTAAATAAGCCATAATTCTTGCCCATGCATGAGGTGATCGCCAAATTAGGAAACCAAGAGTGCTCCCTCCAAAGATGAAGCCAATGGCCAACTGAAGGATATCGGCACCAGCAATAAAGAACATAGCCATGGCCGTGGTTACAATAAGGATGGCAGTACCGAAGTCTGGCTGCAACACGATCAGGCCTGCCACTACGCCAATGAGAATGGCGAAGGGGATGAGGCCATAGGTCACCATACGGAGCCGTTCCCCCTTGGACGAAAGCCAATCGGCAATATAGAGGATGACGATGAGCTTACATGGCTCACTGGGCTGCACCGAACCTCCAAAGAGATAGCGCACAGAGCCCAACCTCTCTTTGCCTACCACCAAAACCAGTATGAGCAGAAACAAGGCGCCTGCCATCAGCGGGATGGAGAAACGGCGCCAGGTGCGATAGTCGATGTTCATCGCCACGATCATCCCGGCCGTGCCCACCAGAGTCCAGATAATCTGTTTGACGAAGAAATAGGTCGGCGGTTTCTCAAGAATCTTGTAGGCATAATCGAAGCTGGAACTGTAGACCATCATCAGGCCGATGAGGAGCAAGCTGGCCAGGATGATAATCAACGGGTAATCAATCCTTCTGGTGACGCCTTGGCCATATGTCTGTTCCATACTCTTCCTTCTCTCCATAATTGGTCAAGTGGTCTTTGGTCAAAGAGCCTTCACCAATTCACGAAATCGCTCGCCGCGCTCGACGAAGTCGCGAAAGGCATCAAAGCTGGTACCGCCGGGCGAAAGCAACACCACATCGCCAGGCTCCGCCTCTCTTGCTGCCACCTCGACCGCCTCTTCCAGCGTGACACACTTATGCACCTGGCACCTTATCCCCTGCCCCTTGCCACTTGCCGCTTGTATCGCTCGCTCGATAATCGGCGCCGCCTCCCCGAAGAGGATCAGGTGTCTGGCCTTCTCCAGGGTCAGGCGCGCCATCTCGTCCCATGGCAGGTGCTTATCGCGCCCACCAGCCAGGAGGACAATGGGCTGATCGAAGGAGCGCAGGGCAGCAACAGTGCGCTCCGGCGAAGTAGCGATGGAATCGTTGTAATAGCGCACCCCACCCACCTCCCGCACCAACTCCAAACGGTGCTCCACTCCTTCGAAAGTGGTGGCCACGTCGGCCATAGCCTGCCGGGAGGCTCCGGCGGCAGCGGCTATCGTGCAGGCTGCCAGCACGTTTTCCAGGTTATGCCTCCCCAAGAGCTTGATTTCAGTTGCCCAGCATATCCGCTGTTCTGTGCTCCCTAGCCTGAGAATGATTTCACCGTCTCGTAGAAACGCTCCCTGCTCTACCTCCTCGTTTAAACTAAAACTCAGAATTCGAGATCGGAGGTTGGAGATTTGGTATTGGATATTGGATAACAGGCCGTAACCCAGGACAGCTACATCCCCTGGCTGCTGGAAGCGCACAATGTTGAGTTTTGCCTGAGTGTAAGCTTCCATGGAGGGATGGCGGTCCAGGTGATTGGGTGTGATGTTGAGAATGGCGGCAACAGGCGGACTCCACTCCATGATCTCCAATTGGAAGCTTGACAACTCCATCACCACTTTGTCGGTGGGTTCAATGTCATCCAGGGAACCGATGAGGGGATAGCCGATATTACCTCCCACCCAGGTGCGGAAACCACTAGCCTTCAACATCCGACCCACCAGGCTCACAGTGGTCGTCTTGCCGCTGGAGCCAGTGATGCCGATGATGGGCGCCGGGCAGAGCTCCGTGAATAAATTGGTCTCGCTGCTGATGGGAATGCCCCTCTCTTGAGCAGCGACTACAATAGGTGCATCCCTTGGAACTCCCGGGCTGAGGAAAAGGATATCAGCCCGCTCCAGAATCTCCCTTGGGTGACCACCAAGCGCAAAACGGATGGGCAAACCTTTCAATTGTGCAATGTTTTCCTCTAGCTCCTCTCGCTTCTTTAGATCGCTAACTGTAACGATGGCCCCGCGCTCGGCCAGGAACCTGGCCAATGCCGTTCCTTCTCGTGCCAGGCCAATGATAGTTGCTCGTTTACCAACAAAGTCCATTGCCTCTGCCTTGCAACTCCAGCAGGTTTACCCCCAATCACATCGGCGGCGGATTGCCCCAAAGAGCCAGGGCCACACCCAGCATAGCGGCCAGGATGGCCACTAACCAGAATCTCTGCGTCACCTGCGTCTCCGACCAGCCCAAGAGCTCGAAATGGTGATGCAACGGAGCCATCTTGAAGACCCGGCGTCCCTGGCCATATCTGATCCTGGTGAACTTGAAATAGGCCACTTGCAGTATAACCGACAGCGTCTCGGCTACGAAGACGAGGCCGATGACAGGCAAAAGAAGCCACTGCCCGGTCATGAGGGCCACCACCGCCAGGGTAGCACCCAATGCCTCCGAACCCACATCGCCCATGAACAAATCGGCGGGATAGGCATTGTACCACAGGAAAGCCATAATAGCTCCAACCATAGTGAAACAAAAAGCCAACAGCCAGCCTTGGTCCTGCAAATAGGCGATGATACCATAACAGAGAAAACAGATTGCGGAGATAGAACCAGCCAGACCATCCAATCCATCGGTCAAATTGACCGCGTTGGAGCTGCCGATGATAATAAACACGGCAATGGGCAACCACCAAAAACCGATATCTATTTTCTCAGGTATTCCTGGGACGGCCACACTGTGCAGGTCCGGTGGGCCGAAGTGCAAGACAAGGGCTGTGATAATGGCCAAGGCCAACTGAAGGATGAACTTCCAACGGCCTAGTATTCCCTCGCCGTTGCGGACACCCCGGACACCTGCCCAGTCGTCAATGCCACCCAACAGTCCAAACCCAAGCATCACTCCCAAAGGCACCAGAATGGAACGACCAAGGAAGAACACCCGTTCCACACCCAGTATTTCCAGCAAAGCTTTGCCGAACGAAGTGCCAACCAAGAACTGAACGACGCCCGCAGCCAGGATAATAAGGGAGACGGGAATCAGAATCATCAGCCCGCCCATGGTTGGAGTACCTGTTTTTGTGTAGTGTGAACTGGGACCGTCGACCCGGATCTGTTTGCCGATGCGATGGCGCCTCAAGTAGGCAATCAGCGGCTTACCCCAGATGACGGCAAACAAGAACGAGAAAGTTCCCAGAGCTAGCGCATAAGCCATTGGTCAAACCTCGAATATCCAATCTAAATCAGCTATCGGATATTGCTAGCGCAGCAACGATCTCTTCCATTTTCATACCTCGAGATCCTTTCACCAAGATGATGTCGCCGGGAGCGACGATCTCGCGCAGGCGGGCAATGGCTTCCTCGTTGTTCTGAGTAGTGAACACCCTTCCCCTGTCCATGCCACAGGCTAGCGCTTCCTCGGCGATGAGCTGTCCCCGCTCTCCCACGGTGATAAGCAGGGCCACCACATCCATGGCCCGGCGCCCCACCTTCCGATGCCCCTCTTCCTCGAAGGAGCCTAGTTCCAACATATCTCCCAAAACAGCAATCTTCCGTCCGTCTAACTCCTCAAGCAAGTTTAGGGCTGCGATAGTAGAGGTGGGGCTGGCATTGTAAGTATCATCAAGGATCGTCGTCCCCCGAATGCCCGACACCACCACCAGCCGCAATTGAGCTGCACCCTGCAGCCCTTCCATGATCTCTTCCCAAGATTGCCCCTCCACCAGGCCCACAGAAGCAGCGGCCAGAGCTGTATGTACGCTGTGCCGCCCTAACATTGGCACCTTGGCATGAACCGTCTCATGGCCATAATGGAACCGGAAGCGGATACCCTCCAAGCCGAGGCTCTCGACATGATCAGTCCAGAGATTACATTCAGGGTTCAGACCATAGAAGAACACCTCAGCCCTGGTCTTGTCGGCCATCTGGCGCACCCAAGGGTCATCGCCGTTCAAAATAGCCACGCCGTCGTCGGGAAGGGCCTCTACCAGTTCCGTTTTGGCCTGAGCGATGCGTTCGATAGTGCCCAGCCGCTCCAGGTGAGTAGGTCCCACGTTGGTGACCACGCCGATGTGGGGGCAGGCAATGGCTGCCAACTCGGCGATTTCCCCCAGGTTGTACATGGCCATCTCCAGGACGACCCGCTCGTAGTTCGGCTCGAGTTTCAAGAGCGTTAGAGGCAAGCCTATTTCGTTGTTGTAATTTCCCTCACTCTTCAAGGTGCGAAAGCGCTGACTAAGAACCCCGTAGATCACCTCCTTAGTGGTGGTTTTGCCCACACTTCCAGTGACACCTATCACTCGAGGGCTGTGTTTGCCACGCCAGTAAGCAGCCAGTTGCTGCAATGCCTTCAGGCTGTTTTCAACGATGAAGCAAATTGGAAGCTGGGGGCTGGAAATTTGACGCTTGATGTCTGACGTTTGAAGCTCTGAAGGTCTCCGTCTCGCGTCCCAGTTTGCACATCCAACATCCAGCTTCCTCTCTACAATGGCCGCTATCGCGCCATGTTCAAAGGCGTCGGCAACGAAATCGTGACCGTCCTCTCGCTCCCCCTTCAGGGCCACGAAGAGGCTGCCGGGGCGTGCCAGGCGTGAATCTATCACCACCTCGGTCAGCTTCTTCTGTTCCCAGTTTGGTGGCCTCCGACCAGTGAGGCCCTCCACCAAATCGGCAAGGGTAAGCATCGGATCATCTGCTGGCTAACCTTACCCTGTCTGACGGGGTATCCAGTAGGGCAAACAACCGCTCGGCAATAATCCTGAAAACAGGGGCTGCCACTTCCGATCCCCACGGGTCCAGACGTGGTTTGTCTATTTTAACCAGCATAATGAACCGGGGGTCGTGGGCAGGCGCGTAGCCCGCAAACGAGGCAATGGTTAACTCAGGATCATACTGGCCCTCTTCGGGAATGAATATCTGAGCGGTGCCTGTCTTTCCAGCGATTTCGTAATCCGGCACCATGGCCAGTTCTGCCCCTCGTTCCACAGCATCCACCAGCATATCTGTCAACTGCTCGGCTGCCTGCGCGGAAATGACCTGAGCTACGGCGGTAGGCTGGGTAACGATAACATTCTGACCATCAACGATCCGGTCTACCACGTAAGGTTTCACTAATAAGCCATGGTTGGCCACTGCCGCCACTGCCGTGATCATCTGCAAGGGTGTCACATCAATTCCCTGCCCGAAGGAATTGGTCCCCAAGTCAACCCTAGACCAGTTAGCGCTGCCTGGCATTCTAACATATCCTTCGATTTCCCCATCTAAGTCAATGCCGGTTTTGCGCCCAAAGCCAAAACGTCTTACATACTCATAAAAGCGTTCCTCTCCTAAAAGAGTGCTGACGTGGGCAATCCCTACGTTCAGAGAATAAGCCAGGATATCCCTCATCGTCACCCATCCATGAGCCTTACGGTCAGGGTTGAAAATAGTCCATCCACCAACCTCTATGGTGCCACTGTCAAAGTAAGTGCTGTCCGGGGTGACAACGCCTGTTTCGAGACCCGCAGCCATGGTGACAACCTTGAACACGGAGCCAGGCTCGTACCATTTGCTCACGGCCGGGTTCACGAACAAGTCAAACTGCTCTTTTGGCACCTCGTAAAAACGGTTGGGGTCATAAGAAGGATAGCTGGCCATAGCCAGGATTGCACCGGTCCGGGGGTCCATGACAATAATGGTGCCGCTCTCAGCCTGGTACCTGGCTACCGCCTTGGCCAACTCCCGCTCCACCAGATACTGGATGTTCCTATCGAGCGTCAGAACTAAATAGGGACCCTCTTGCGGCAGAGCTAATGGATCAAAAGCAATGGGAATGGCTTGATAGTTAAGGTATGCTTCCCCACCCTGGGGAATATCCATGCCCTTCAGAACAGAGTCATGGTATCCTTCCAGGCCATAGGCACCGTTACAGTCGAAGTTAACAAAGCCAAGAAGGTGAGCAGCTAACTGGCCCTCCGGATACCTGCGGCGGAGCTTGGGCTTCAGGTAGATGCCTTGCAGTTTCAATTTGGCAATGGCCTCGGCGGTCTCTTTCGAGGCGCGTTTTTTCAGCAGAGCATAAGGGTTCTTGGGGTCCAGCAGAGCAGCCAGGTCGTCACGTGATAAGTCCAACAAGGGCGACAACTGGTCAATCGCATACTGGGTGTCGGTTATTATGTTTGGCGCCGCAGTTATCTCATATTCGTAGGTATTCAACGCCAGGAAATAGCCATTGCGATCCAAGATTATCCCCCGAGAGGCAACGGTTTCCTGCGAGGCAAGCATAGCCAACTCCGGATCAGGAGCTCCTCCGAAGACCTGCAAGCGGAAAAGCTGAGCTACAAGGATAAGGATAACTCCTACGAGGACGGCAATTAGAAAGACAAGCCGTCTGAAGGCCTTCTCCTTCGCCCAACTGTTATCATCTTCCTGAGTTACCCTGCCTCTAACAATCATTACGGTTGCGCCTTTGTCCAGGCTACAAATTGGGAGACTACCCTATTCCACCATCGCGATATGCCGGTGGGTTCTTCCTTGGAGTTTTCCGGGGCCACGGAAGTATTTATGCCCAGCATAGGCTCCGCGACCACGCTTTCTCTCGATGCGTCGCCAGGAATGTAACCAGGAATATCCACATATCGAACCTCATCAACGGGGACGTAGCCCAACCCCAATGTCATGTCCTCCAGGCGGGAAACACTGGCCAACTCCATGATCTCGGCCAACAACTCATCGTTTTCTCGTTGCAGGCGAGCTTTCTCTAACTCCTTATCCCGGATACTATAATTGAGCACAGCTACTTTGCTGGATTGGCTCAGGCAAAGCCAACTGAGGATACCAAGAACAGTAAGAACCAGGAGAATTTTGGCTGTTGCCTTGGCTTCCAACCGCCAAGGCTCCTTTTCCAAACGTAGAAAGCGCTTTCCTCTACGATTCATTACGAGCCTACTCCCCTGCTATAGCCGATACGCGATCCGCAACCTGGCGCTGCGGCTGCGCGGATTGGCCGCCACTTCCTCCAATGAGGGCCTGATAGGCTTTTTGGTGACTATCCCCAAAGAAGCTCGGTGACCACAAGTACAAACAGGGGCTTCCGGTGGGCACAGGCAGTCCCGGGCCTCTTTACGGAAAAATTCTTTAACCAAACGGTCTTCCAAGGAGTGGAAGGAGATAACTGCCAGACGTCCTCCGGGCTTCAAGAGCCTCAACGCCTGGGGTAAAGCCCTGGCGAGGCACTCTAACTCTGCATTGACAGCTATGCGCAGGGCTTGGAAAACCCTGGTAGCCGGGTGGATTCTCCTGCGACGGCCCACAGTTCTCTCCACCAGGGCGGCCAGCTCCCCCGTGGTGTGGAGAGGACGCTCCTTCACAATGGCCCGCGCGATACGCCGCGCCTGGGGTTCCTCACCATAACGAGACAGGATGTCCTCCAACTCCTTGGCTGACAATGAATTGACCAGGTCAGCGGCTGTCAAGGTTTGGCGGGGGTCGAAGCGCATGTCCAATGGGCCATCCAGTTGAAAGGAAAAACCCCGCTCCACAGCCCCCAATTGTATTGATGAGAGTCCCAAGTCAAACAGGAGGCCATCTACGGGGTAGATGCCTCGCTCCAAGGCAATGTCCTCCAGTTCAGCGAAATTGCCCTGGACCAAAGTGACCCTCTTCCCGAATTCAGCCAGTTGCTCCGTGGCTAAAGCTATGGCCATAGGATCGGCATCAATGCCCAAGAGTTCGCCGTCCGGAGCGGAGGCCTTGAGGATCCCTCGGGCATGCCCTCCGCCCCCCACTGTGGCATCTATGTATCGCCCGCCAGGCTTTACTTGGAGCCCAGTCAGGACCTCTTGGTAAAGAACTGGAATATGGCCTAGGCGATCACTCCTCTGCAATTCTAGATCCCCAAATTGGTCAGTTGCTCAGCAATGAAACTGCTCTCCTCCTCCATCTTGGTAGTCATCTCTTGCCAGCGCTTCTTGCTCCAAATCTCCAGTCGGGAATCAACACCGGTGATAACCACCTCGTTTTCGATATCGGCGTGAGCACGCAGGGGGGGTGGTATGAGGATGCGGCCTTGCCTGTCCAACTTGCATTCAGTACCGGAGAATATCATACGGCTGAACAGGCGGGCGCCGGGGTGAGCCAGGGGAAGGCGAGATATTTTCTGGGAGACCTCCTTCCACGTATCAGGCGGAAAAACGAACAGACAACCATCCAAGCCTCTGGTGATGAATAGCCCTTCGGCCAACTGAGGTCTGAATCTGGCCGGGATTATCAGTCTCCCCTTTTCGTCTAGCACATGCTCGTATTCGCCGGAAAACATGGTTGTATTCCCCACATTTCCAAATCTGAGCTGCCGGACTTGACCACCTTCCCCCACAATTCCCCACTTTTCACCACTCATATTATACAACAATTTCAAACTTTTTGCTAGTCTTTTTTGATTATTTTAAGGTTATTTTGGGCTAACTTGCAAATTGCTTCAGATAAGTATACTACATCTAGTATTATTTTTAGATATAGTGTACTATAATTAGGTATTACCTAGTACAAACCAATCCCCAAAATTTTAAGGTTTCTCCCTCGCCCTGTTGCGGCTTTTTTACCAAAAAGCCTCCTTCCCCGAGAGGGAGGAGGCTTCAGAACCCTAAGCAAGCGATACAAGTTATCTCAGGACACGCTCATCCCCTACCCGCCTAGTCACCTTGCGCTCGTCGAGGTGCTCCATTAATGCCAGAGCATACTTGCGGCTGGCCGCGAACATGTCGCGCACCTGGGCTACTGTGATAGCACCTTTCTCCTTGATGTGTTCCACAACCCGCTCCACCATCTCTTCATAAGTTTCCTTCAGGAACAAGACATCCTCGCTCACCTGAACCAGCTTCTCCTGCTCAATCAAGGCATCCAGCACCTCTGTTCCTACCATGGCTTTACACTCGGCAACCGAGGGTGGGGTGTAGGGGCTCTCCCTGAAGACAGCCAGCAGCTTCTGTATCCGTCGCTCTTGTTCGGAACTGAACTTCACTCTATGCTCTGGCAACCGCAAAGTGGCTTCCTCATCCACCAGCTTGCCCTCTCTCGCAGCCCTATACACCACCCCGTTCAAAAGTC
This sequence comes from uncultured Anaerolineae bacterium, assembly GCA_964602575.1. GTDB lineage: Bacteria > Chloroflexota > Anaerolineae > VGOG01 > VGOG01 > CAZRSI01. The sequence continues at coordinate 2,913 of CAZRSI010000009.1, read as the reverse complement.
TGGTGGACAGCTTCAACTGGCTCTTCAACTCCTCACGAGGTATGCCTTGGCGCAGGGGGTATTTTTCGTGGTACTCCTGCACAACGGCTACCAACTTCTCCAGCAGCTTCTCCCAGCCTGTCGCCGACACAACATACGAATTGCCGGCAACCAACTGCTCGATCTCGTGCAGCTCCTCGAATCTGCTGTCGAGGACTATCAACCGCTTGTCATTCAATAATCGCTGTAGGGCATGGGTTGCCTCATCCATGCCCAGACCACTCCGCTCCACCAACGTACGTATCTGGCAGGGCTGGTTAACCTCCAGCGATTGCAGGAGGATCTCCTCCGGCCCACCACGGGCCAAGATTGTCAGCCTCTCCACGACCTCGGGCCGAAAACGCCGGTGTCGCCCTCGGGGATGAGGGTCAACGACCTGCCCCCCGCCCACTGTGATGGCAGGTGAGGGCTGGCGAACGATAAAGCGGTCGCCCCGCGCCAGGGCCACCGGCCTTGCCAGCCGGAGTTGGACCCAGCCGTCTTCACCTGGCGGGATGGTCTCGCGGTCCAAAAGCCGTGCCTTGGCCATCACCTCGGCAGACCCGCTGAAGAACTTCAACGATGCGTTATGGCGCAAGGGGCGTGGGGCGCTGGCCAGGTAACGTAAGTGTACATCCACCAACATAGTGGGTTTCAGCCAGCCGGGAATCGTCACCACATCACCCCGCTGTACCTGGTCTTTGCTTACCCCCGTCAAATTGATCGCCACTCGGCTGCCAGGGACAGCCTGCTCGATCTTTTGCTTGTGGGTCTGCAGACCACGAATTCGGGTCTTCCACCCCTGAGGCAGAATCTCCACCTCTTGACCAACTTGCAAGTGACCATCTACCAGCGTTCCCGTCACCACAGTGCCAAAACCAGCTATGGTGAACACACGGTCAACAGGAAGCCTGGGGCGGCCCAGGTCCCTGCGAGGCGGCACGTTTTTCAGTAGCTTGTCCAATTCTTCCAGCAAGGTCTCCAGCCCTTGGCCTGTTTTAGCCGAGACCAGAACCATAGGGGCATTGGCCAGGGCTGTATTCTCCAGCAGTTCAGCTACATCAAGCTGAACCAACTCCAGCCATTCTTCGTCCTCAACCAGGTCTATCTTCGTCAGGGCAACCAGGCCGTTTTTCACTCCCAACAAGTTCAAAATATCCAAGTGCTCGCGTGTTTGGGGCATCACGCCTTCATCGGCAGCCACCACCAGGAGGGCAGCGTCAATGCCGCCCACGCCGGCCAGCATGTTCTCGATGAAATCCCTGTGGCCGGGCACATCAACGATGCCCACCGATTCCCCGCTGGGCAGGGTGAGCCAGGCGAAGCCCAGGTCAATGGTCATCTCCCGTTCTTTCTCTTCCTTGAGACGATCGGGATCAATGCCCGTCAGGGCTTCTACCAGCCTGGATTTGCCATGATCAACGTGTCCTGCGGTACCAATCACATGCAAGTTACATCCACTCCTTTGTAGCTACAGAATCACCTCTGTAGTTCCTCGATCTTCTCTCCCGCCTGCACGATGCGATCCTCCATCTCCCCGATCTGGTGACGTGCGAACTCCTGCCAGGTCTGCCACAGGGCCGTTATGTGGGTCCGGTTCATCCTCGTGGATTCCTCCAACGACGCAAATCGTGCAGCATGTTCCTCGTTCAACCTGTCCTGGCTGCGCCACTGCTGTTCCCAAATCAGCAAATTGGTCTTCCAGCGCTTCTCATTCTCGGCCAGCCATTCGTCCATTTGCTCCCTTTGTCGCTTCTCCGCCAAGCGCTGCAACTCTGCCACCTCAGCCTGATCCTGCTTGATGCGCTCCTCAAATTTCTCCAAAGACGCGAGGGCCTGTTTGTTCTTCCTGTATTGTTCTGCAGCCTGCTGCATCTGAGCTTCATATTGTTCCATCTTCTGGCGCTGCTCTTCCATCTGCTCGGCCCACTCTTCCATCCGCCTCTCACGATCTTGTTCGGCCAGCCGGACAGATTCGAAGAATTCCTCCTGAGCTTTCTTCAACTGGCTCCCAAGGAGGTCCAATTCCGCAATCCGTCGTTCGTTTTTCCTGATCTGTTCCTCCAGCAATGGCAGTTTAGAGGAAAGCTCTTCGGTTCTCTTGAATAGCTCTGGCGTCTCCTGTTGAAGCTCAGCTATGCGCTTGGCATTCTGCCGGGGGAGCTCCTCCAGATAGGGCAGATTCCTAGTGCGGTTCTCCAGGTCCCTCCCGAGGTCGGTGATCTGTTGCTGCAAGCTCAACAGCAGCTCCCCCAGGCGCTGATCCTCCGCGCGGCGCAGTTGGAGCTCTTCTTCATGACGAGGTAGTTTCTGCAATTCCTTCCTTATCTCGCTCAGAACACGGGCCTGACTGTCCCACTCCACCCGTCGCCTTCGCTCCGCATCTATCTCGGCCTTCCGGCGCTCCTCTTCTTTTTGCTCCACCAGCAACACCAACTCGCTTCTGAGTTGATCGAGGGCTTTCTCAAGCTGGGAGAACTTCGTCAGTTGGACCTGGGCGCTTGCCAACCTTCCTTCCAGTTCCTGGATTCTTCTGGCCTGCTCCGCAATCTCCGCTGATTGGCCCTCAACGCGCTGCTGAAGCTTGGCCAACTCGGCTTTGTCGCGACGGCGTTCCTCATCCAGCCAGGTGAGCATCTGAGTAGCTTGGCTCAAATTCATTTTCCGCCTCCAATGTGGTTGTGGGGTCCTATCTCTTCCTCGACGGGGTCATGGGGATATTATACCTTCTAAATCGCCATTTGGCAAAACAGCAGACATCAGGGCCTGCTCAAGCTCCCCAGGCTTTCGCTGCGCACGCCCCATCACAACTTGATCCGTCGGATTTGACCGCCTTTTAAAACCGTGATAAAATGTTAATAAGTGACCGTCCGGCCTACCTCGAGGGCAGGCCGG
>CAZRSI010000008.1:9247-25609 GCA_964602575.1 uncultured Anaerolineae bacterium | reverse complement strand
CCCATCGGCCGGGTGGAGCGAGGCAACGATGTGCCAAGAAAGCGCTTCGATGAGCGCGACATCATGTTTGCCCGCTGGCGTCTAGCGCCGGGCAGCCCTGAGTTCGAGTCCTACTACGCCATGCGCCCGGAGAATCGGGCCATTGACGACGAGATCCGCGCCCTGCCGGGGCTGCTCTCCCTGACCGCCAGCAAGGCCCACCCACTGGCCTTTGCCTCGGCTGAGGCCAGCTTCTCCCTGACTGGCGCGTTGCGGGAGGAGGTGGATGGGCCGGTGGCACCGGTGCGCACGGAGCTAACCGCCGCCCAGATGACGCCCTTTATCAAGGCCCTGGCCCGCTACTATGGCGCGTACACGGTAGGCATCACCGAGTTGCGGCCCTACCACATCTATTCCCACATCGGCCGGGGGAGTGGCAAGTACGGCGCTCCCATCACCCTCGACCATCGCTACGCCATCGCCTTCACCGTGGAGATGGACTACGCGATGACAGAGACTGGTCCCAACGCACCAATATCCATGGAATCGGCGCGGCAGTACGTCGAGGCGGCCAAGGTGGCACTGCAACTGGGCTACTTCATCCGCCAGCTGGGGTACCCGGCCCGCGCCCATATTGATGGCAACTATCGCGTCATCGCCCCGCTGGTAGCTCGCGACGCCGGCCTGGGCGAGATCGGGCGGATGGGGCTGCTGATGACGCCCGAGCTAGGTCCACGGGTACGCCTGGGCGTGGTGACAACCGATCTGCCGTTGATCCCCGACCAGCGCGACGATGACACCTCGGCGATTGATTTCTGCCGCATGTGCAAGAAATGCGCCGAAGCCTGCCCCAGTCAGGCTATTCCCTTTGGCGAGCGAGAGGAGATTGACGGCGCGCTACGCTGGCGTATAAACGCCGAGAGTTGCTTCCGCTACTGGAACCGCGTCGGCACCGACTGCGGACGTTGTATAGCCGTTTGCCCTTACTCCCATCCCAACAACCCAGCCCATAACCTGGTGCGCTGGGGCGTTCGGCGTTCGGGCGCTGTGCGTCGCGTGGCGCTGTGGATGGACGACCTTTTCTATGGGCGCAAACCCCCGCCTCATCCAGCACCCAGTTGGATACCGTGACTGGTCTTTCTTACCAGCCGCGCTTCAATAGAGGGCGCCTATGATCAGACACCCAACACGGTAGCCATCACGTAGCCTATTGTTAGCAAAGCGTCGGTGCCCAGGATAGTCATCACGTTGGCGCCTAGAGCGGGGATGAGCTTGGGGATGTCATCGTAGTGCCGCAGTGCACCTTCAATGGCCCTTCGGGCCAGCGGCACTGTCAGAAGAGTGATGAGCACTGGCCAGGGCATAAGCCCAAACACCGCCCCCAGCCCAATGCTCAAGTAGGTACACACCAGCAAAGCAATGAACAACCAGGCCGCTTTTTTCCTCCCCAGGGCCATCACCAGGTTGCGCCTGCCGACTTGTCTGTCGGCCTCCACGTCGGGGAATTCGTTTAGAAGCAGGAGGTTGGCAGTGAGGAAGCCTGGAGCCAACGAGGCCAGGATTACCTCCCAAGTGTAGCGACCAGTCTGCACAAAGTATGACCCTAACACCACCAGAGTGCCCAGCCCCAAGCCGGCCGCCAGCTCGCCCACCCGCCAGCGGGCGAGATACGGTGTGTAGAAGTAGGTAAACAGCCCCCCTAGCAGGATCACTGGTAGCAGGCCCCAACCCTGGACGATGACAAAGTACGCTCCGATCGCTGCATCCACCAGGAGACAGGCTACTCCCAGCAAGTAGCTCTGCCTGGGTTCGATCAGACCGGCGGTCAGCATTCCGCTCCCGCCGCTGAAGGGGGTCTTTTTGGTATGGAAATCCAGACCGCTTTTGTAGTCGAAGTATTCGTTGAGCACGTTAACGCTCACGTGGGCCAGGATCGCTCCTATCCAGGCCAGCAGGAAGTAACCTAGATTGAAGCTTCCATCGTGCCAGGCGATAGCCCCTCCGATGGGCGTTAGCACTAGGCTCAATGCCAGAAACGGCCCCCTGATTTCCATGAACCAGGCCTTTAAGGAGCCTGGCGCGAGCTCGGTGGATGTCACTTGTTCGCCCATCGAAACCTCCTTAAGAGTCTCCATAATATGAATTCAACTGAGTTCCCCCAAGTTCCCCTGAGTTCCTGATGGAGGTAGGGGAACTCGGGGGAACTTGGGGGAACTTGACGTCGTCTACATCTGGGCCGAGTTGTTAGTGCTCATCGGGCTGCACCGGGCGACGGCTCCGCTTGATCTCGCTGCGGCGACGCTTCTCCCTGAGCCGACGCTCTTGTGAAGCCGGTGTAGGGCGAGTGGGTAGCCGTCGTTTCGGGGTGCGCAAAGCCTCGCGCATCAACTCTTGAAAACGCTTCACTACCTCCTCCCGGTTGCGGAGCTGGCTGCGGCTCTCCTGAGAGACCAGGTGCAAGATACCCTCTTTGTCAATGCGCGACTTCAGCTTTCTGAGCACCCGCTGGCGCTGCGTCTCGTTGAGGCTAGGCGAGTTGGCCACGTCGAACAGCAACTCCACCTGGGTGGCAGAGCGATTGACGTGCTGCCCACCAGGCCCGCTGCTGCGGGCAAAGCGGAAACGCAGCTCGGACATAGGGATGGATACGTTACCTGTGATATGTATGAGGCTATCATCCATGACTTTGTTACTCAGCTCAGAACTGAGCTATCAGCCAGGAGATCAAGCGTCGCAAGGTGGTCAGGATGCCCATCAACACGAACAAGCCTACGGCGCCTCCCGCGCCGTAGAGAAAGGCTTTACCTAGCCCTTGCACAGTTATATTGAGACCGGAGCGCGTTGGTGGCTCGGGTGTGGCCCCAGGCGGCCCAGGGGTGGAAGTGGGTCTGGGGGTAGCAGTGGGTGGCTGCTCAATGACAACCGTGGGGGTAGGAGGCAAGGGAGTAGGCGTAGCCTTAGGAGTTGGCGTAGCTGTCGGTGTCTCGGTTGGCTGGGCATTCACCACCGAGATTTGACGCACATAGAATTCCTCGTAGTTACCGTCCTTGCGAACAACTCTGAGTCGCAGGCTGTAGGTTCCATCGGGCACTTGGGTCGTGTCCCAGGTCTCCAATCGCCCGTCAATGACCTGCACTTCATGAACTCCCAAAACCGTCCACTGATCGGTAGGGTTGGGCTCGGGTGCGTAGTGGATCTCATATTTCCAGAAATCGGGGTGGGTCGCTGTGCCCTTAATCACCAGCACACCGCGCACCACATCGCGATCGCGGGGGGAGCTGATCACCGGTTCTTGCAGTGGCGGAGCGGCCTCAAGCTTCACCAAAGGGAATCCTACTGCACAAGCTATTAACAACCAGAGAGCCAGAAGCCTCTTATTCATCTAGACTCCTTCTGAAAACTTGTCAAATTAAGTTTAGCACAAAAAGCTCCTAATGACAAGAAGGCGAATTTTGCTCCTTCCAGAAACCCTAGTATACTTATGCCATCACCCGCAACCATTGAGGCTCTTCGGTGTTGTAATAACAAAGGCATCGAAGGGCCGCAGGGAGAGGTTCTCTGTGGTGGAAAAAGAGAGCGAAGAGATTTTGGTGAAGCAGGCTAAAGAGGACCCGGCAGCCTTTGGTGTCTTGTATAAGAAGTATGTGAAAAAAATTTATCGCTACGTCTATCATCGTGTCGGGAACCACCAGGACGCCGAAGACTTAACTGCCAAGATCTTCTACCAGGCTCTGGTCAATTTGGATCGCTATGAGAGCAGAGGGTTGCCTTTCTCAGCCTGGCTCTATCGCATTGCCCACAATATGGTAGCCAATTGGCTCCGTGACCACAGTCGGCGCAAGGTGATCCCCCTGGATGAACTGGTTCTGGCCAGACAGCACAGCGGTGTTGTGCCCGAATCTCAAGCGGAGGCCAATGAGGAACAAGAGGCCCTCCTTGATGCCATCAGGCGACTCCCCGCCGACCGCCAGCAACTGCTCATCCTCAAACTCCTGGAGGGTATGTCCAATGCTGAGATCGGCCAAATCATGGGCCGTAGCGTGGGAGCTATAAAATCATTATATTACCGTACCCTCGTTGACTTGAGAGAGGAGTTGGAGAAGAAGGGTTTCTAAATAAAGAATGGAGAGGAAAAAATGATTAAAGTTGTGACCGATAGCACCGCCGACATCCCCCAAGAATTATTGGATAGATACGATATCCGCTTGGTGCCTATCAACATCCAGTTCGGCACAGAAACTTACCGAGAAGGCATTGATATCGATCGGCCCACCTTCTTTCGGAAGCTCGATGAGTATCCAACCATGCCCACCTCATCGCAGCCCTCACCAGGACAATTCGTCGAGGTATTTCGACCATTGGCAGAGGATGGCCATTCTATCATCTCCATCCATATCACTTCCAAGCATAGTGGCACTTATCAATCGGCGCTCTTGGCCAAATCCATGCTACCCGAGGCCGACATCGAAGTCTTTGACAGCCTCTCCATTTCCATCGGCACGGGCTATCAGGTACTTGCCGCTGCCAGAGCCGCCGAAGAAGGCAAAAGCATGAAAGAGATCATCCACATGCTAGAAGGCATACGGTCCAGGATGTCGCTATACCTTACGCCAGCCACTTTGAAATACCTCCAAAAGAGCGGAAGGGTGGGCAAGCTGGCCGGAGCGTTGGGCGCACTGTTGAACGTCAAGCCCATCATCAAGGTGGAAGACGGCGTACTGGAGGCCTTCCAGAACGTGCGGACGCGAAGCAAAGCCTTAGAGCGCATAATGGAGCTGACAACAGGGGCAGTGGGCACAACCGAGCCTGTTAAGATCGGCATCCCTCACGCTGAGGTTCCAGATGAAGCGGAGGCACTCAGGAAGCGCGTGGAAGGCACTTTCAACGTTGACGAGATGTTAGTTGTGCCCCTTGCCTGTTCGCTGACCGTGCATGGAGGGCCGGGAATCATTGGCATCGTAGCGTATCCGGTCTAATGTGATAGAGTCTGCTTTTAAGGGGTAAGGCCATGGACAACAAGGTGTTAGTTGAGATAGTGGCAGCCCATGCTGATCAATTGAGGGAAGGCCAGAGGAAGGCAAAGGACTACCTGGCCATGTTTCCCGACTACCAGGAGAAGCTTAAGCCTCTGTTGGACACGGCGGAGAAAGTCCAATGGGCGCTGAAACCAGTGGAACCAGACCCTGCATTCTGCCAGAGCCTATACGAAGATTTACTTGCCATGGCCCGCCGGAAGATGACCGGCGAGGTGCCTCAATCAGCAAAAAGCCACAGAAAACAGCTTATTATCGGCGCGGCGGCTCTGGGCTCGGTCATTTCTGTGGCTGGAGCATTCGCTTATCTGATCCGCTCCCGTGCTGCTGACACCCGCTCAGCTTCGGCTGCGTAGGGCGTGCGCGGCGAAAGCCTGGGGAGTAACCAGGTGCCCTGCAAGCCCTGTCTGACACAGAAGCTATGCCCACCCTTTTGGGTGGGCATTTTTCCTTTTGCGCCAAATCGAGTATAATACCAAGTAATGGACAGCATCAATGAGTTGGGAGGTGCTACTTGGAGATCATTTGGTACGGGCAGTCTTGCTTCAGGCTCCGGGACAAGCTGGCTACAGTGGTAACCGACCCCTATGATAAGAGCATCGGCTATGTCCTGCCGAGAGTGCGGGCCGACATCGTCACCGTCAGCCACGATCATCCCGATCACAACTATGTGAAAGGAGTGAGAGGGAACCCCAAGGTTATAGATGGGCCTGGTGAATACGAAGTTCGTGGCGTGTTTATCACGGGTATCCCCACCTATCATGACCGTAGAAAAGGGGCGAGCCGAGGACGCAATACCGTGTTCCTATTCGACTTCGATGGGTTGACCGTTTGTCATCTGGGCGATTTGGGTCACATCCCGACTCAATCTCAGGTGGAAGCCATGAGCGATATAGACATTCTGCTAATTCCTGTTGGCTCAGTATCCACCATCAACGCTGCCCAGGCGGCGGAGGTTATCAGCCTGCTAGAACCCCGAATAGTCATCCCTATGCACTACAAAACCAAGTGGGTTAAGGTCAAGCTTGATCCGGTGAGCAAATTCCTTAAGGAAATGGGACTCGATCAATTGGCTACCCACGAGAGCCTGAAGGTAACCAAGAGTTCCCTTCCCGAGGAAACACAAGTTGTGTTGCTGGACTGCAAGCAATAGAGAGTGATGCAGACCCCCGGGTCTTTAGAATGATTCTCCCTGAACAAATATGGTGGAGGAACAGCTATGAGAGGCTTTTCGATGCGGGTCATAGTTGGACTTCTCGTCGTGAGTACAATTCTGGCTCTTGCTGGTTGCGGGGGCAGTACCCCAATCCCCACACCAGGCGACTCTGCGACCCATCTCGAAGCGGGACGTGCTTACTTCGAGGCAGGCAACCTGGAGAAGGCCATCGTAGAGCTTGAGGCGGCTGTCCAGGCCGAGCCAACTTCAACCGAGGCTCACTTCCTGCTGGGCAATGCTTATGCGAAACAAGGCCAGTTGGACAAAGCGGCCGAAGAGTTCAAGGCAGTGCTAGACCTGGATGCCAACAATGTCGGTGCCCACGCTAACCTGGGGGTCGTCTATTACCAAAAGGAGCTGTTGAACGAAGCGGTGAGCGAGTTTCAGGCGGCGCTGAATATTGTGCCGGACGACGCTGAGGTCCATTATCTTTTGGGAGCAGCGTATGTCCAGATGGGAAGATTAGACGAAGCATTAAAGGAATTTCAAACAGCCCTGGAGTACGATCCCGATCTACCTGAACCATACTTTGGCCTGGGGACAGTTTACAAACTCCAGGGTAACAAGGAGGAAGCTATCAAAGCCTTCGAGCATTTTCTGGAGATAGGACCTGGGCAGGACTCACAGGCCCAGGTAGAAGCCGAACGCATGCTAAAAGAATTAAAGGGGCAATGATCTAAACCATGTATCAGAAAACCGTCCTAGACAATGGCCTGCGGATATTGACTTCGACCATGCCTCATACCCGCTCTGTGAGCGTAGAGTTCTTCATTGGGGTGGGCTCACGTTACGAATCCGATGAGGAAAGTGGCGCATCTCACTTCATCGAACACATGCTCTTCAAAGGCACTGCTAAGCGACCCACAGCCAGGGACATTGCCATGGCCATCGAAGGGATCGGGGGATTGTTCAATGGATCTACTGGCCAGGAATCGAGCCTCTATTGGGCCAAAGTCGCTCTCCCTTACCTGGACGTGGCCTTGGATGTGCTGGTGGACATGCTCCGGCATTCCAAGTTTGATCCAGAGGAGATAGATAGAGAACGTCAAGTGATCATCGAGGAGATAAACTTAACCCTCGACTCACCCGACAGCCTGGTTCATCAACTCATCAACGAACTAATATGGCCCAATCACCCTCTGGGGCGCGATATTGCAGGCACTAGAGAGAGCCTCAGCACCTTGACTCGAGAAGCTCTGTTGACTTACCTAAACCAGCACTATCGACCGGACAACACGGTCATAAGTGTGGCCGGCGACATCGAGCACGAAACTATAGTAGAGAAGATAGCGACTCTGCTAGGTACATGGCATACAGGCGATACTGCCTCCTTCCAGCCGTTTGAGGATAACCAGTCTGAACCCCGCTTACGGATTCACTACAGAGAGACAGAGCAGGCCCATCTGTGCCTCAGTGTACCTGGGATTCCCAGGGACCACCCAGATCGCTTCAAGCTCCGTTTGTTAAACACCGTGCTCGGAGAGGGAATGAGTTCTCGCCTCTTCACCGAGATCAGAGAGAAGCGCAGCCTTGCTTATAGCATCTACTCCTACATCAATGCGATGCATGATACCGGAGCAGTGGGAATTTACGCCGGTGTAGATCCAAGGCGGGTCCAAGATGCAATTCAGGCTATTTTAGCGGAGCTAGACGAATTGAAGCAAGACAGCGTGTCGGACGATGAATTGAGCAAGGCTAAAGAATTTGTAAAGGGGCGCTTGTTGCTCCAAATGGAGGACAGTTTCAGCGTGGCTGCCTGGTCTGGTCGTCAGGAACTACTCTCACCTGAGGTTTTGACAGTGGACCAAGTGATAGAGGCTATAGATGGTGTCACCGTAGACGACATTAAACAAGTAGCTCAGAATCTTTTTGGGGGAGAGAAGCTAAATTTAGCCGTGGTAGGACCTCTTAAGAAGGAAGAAAGGTTTAGGGAGTTGCTAAAATTATGATGAAACTATTGATGAGTTGGGACATCAAACCTGGTTTAGAGGCGACATACTTTGAGTTTATCGTTAACGAGTTTTTCCCTAACCTGCTTGAGTTGGGTATCCAGCCGACGGAGGCATGGTACACGGTCTATGGCTCTGGGCCTCAGATTCTCACCGGAGCAGTAGCCAGGAATTTGGAGACACTACTCACAGTCCTAGAGAGCAAGGAGTGGCAAGAACTGCAAAACAGGTTGCTTGCCTACGTCACCAATTTCGAATATAAGATAGTGCCCGATACCGGTCGCTTTCAACTCTGATCAAGTTCCTCACCCTATTGTATTCTCACTATCAGTGTAGCATTGCTCCAGAGCTTCTCCAGTTCATAGTAACTACGAACCTCGGGAGCAAAGATGTGCACAATCACATCGCCGTAGTCCATGAGAACCCACCCCGAAGGCGTATCCCCTTCGATGTGCAAGGGCCTGAGTCCGTCCTCTTTCATCCTCTCGAGTATCTCGTCCACGATGGCTTGGATCTGACGCTCACTATCTCCGCTGCAGATGACAAAGTAATCGGCCAGCAGGGAAATGGAGCTTATGTCCAACAGAACAATATCAAAGCCCTTTTTGTCGGCGATGGTATTGACGATCTTCCTGGCTAGCTTTATAGATTGCAGCTTATATCCTCCCTCTAGTCAGATTGCCCTTGGTTCTGGACTTCGGACAAAGCCAGCAAGACGCTTTCCGAGTCCTTACTCCTCCTGAGAGGAGGGTATATCTTGTGGTCAAGCTTCGCTCAACCACAAGATATACGATCTCTTTCCTCTACCTTTGAGGCAAAGGGCTTTAAACAAATCCCCTGATTGTCCAAAGTCCAATTGGTTGGACGGTCTCGATCATTGAGAACTGTTAATAATCCGGACCAATTCATTGCGCATATTGGCCCAGTGAGTGCCCCGCCAATAGACGCGGTTACATTGCGGGCAGAGGCTGAAGTGGCTCTGCGTTCGGAAGATGAAGGGCGGAACACGCCCTTTCACTGCCGATTTATCCATCCGCTGAAGGGGCGTATTGCAAACCGGGCAGCGAGAGAAAGGTCTTTTGGCCTCCAGCGGCAACTCGGTGACAACTTGCCTGATCTGCTCTTCCAGGTTCTCGCTCTCCATAAACAGGCAATCCAATCCTCGCCGGCGCGCCAATTCCTTGTCGCGGGTCAGCAAGATGCGCCCTTCAGCACGAGCCAGGCGTACTAACTGGTTGTCATCCAAGTCGGGAAAATAGGCTGCGTCGTAGCCCAGGATACGCAACCACTTAGCCAGGCGACCCAACATCCCGTCGAGCAACAGCTTCATTCCCGTATCCTCGACAAGCGATCTCTGAATGGTAACGTTGCCTCTGGTCATGGGGTGTGACCATCCGGCCATGCGACTATTCGACAGATTTGCGCTTCTCTCTCCCTCATCTTTTGGGCGTCGGCCTCTTCCTCGTGATCGTACCCTAGAAGATGCAGGATGCCGTGAACGATCAGCAATTTCAGCTCCTCAGCAATGGAGTGGCCCCATTCCTCAGCCTGGGCTATGGCCCGCTCATAAGAGATTACAACGTCGCCTAGATAAGGGAAGCTTTCTGGAGCTGTTACAAAACCCCCTTCATCTCCCATGCCAAAGGCCAATACATCGGTCGGGGCATCCACACCACGAAATCGTAGGTTCAATTCTTGGATGGCCTCATCGCTGGTGATGATCAAGCTCATTTCCGTCCCCTCTTCCACTCCCTCCTGCCTCAGAACCTCAGCAGCCACCCGGCGAAGCATTTTTGCACCAACATCGGCCTGGAAACGATTGGCAATTTGAACGTAGATATCATAGTAATCAGGAGTTGCCTCCGTTGTCGCCACTGTTTTCTCTGTCCTCCTTGCTTCCTCTGCCCTCGTTTGTCTCCCCTGGCGCTTCCTCAGGATATTTCACGCGGGGGTGGAATGTGCCCTGCAAGATGCTAACAAAGGCTTTTCTGATTTCTTGTAAATCATGTAGGGTAAGGTCGCACTCATCCAACTGGCCATCTAGAATCTTGCTATTGATGATCTTGTTGACCAATTCTTCGAGTTCTTGAGGAGAGTGTGGGTGCTCAGCCCGCACCGCTGCCTCGCAGCTATCAGCGAGCATGACGATAGCCGTTTCCTTGGTCTGAGGCTTAGGGCCCGGATAACGGAAATATTTCTCGTCTGCCTCCCCCTTACCGTTCTCCAAAGCCTGACGGTAGAAATAGGTGGCCAGGCTAGTCCCGTGATGCTGGGGGATGAAATCCCGCACCTTGCTGGGCAAGCGATACTTCTTCGCCAGCTCAAGGCCGTCTTTAACATGGTTGATGACAATTTGGGCGCTGGTCCGTGGGTCGAGGCGTTCGTGTACGTTCACGCCCTCCATTTGGTTATCAACGAAGAAGTATGGCCGGATAATCTTGCCTATGTCATGATAGTAGGCTCCCACCCTGGCCAGCAAAGCATCGGCCCCAATGCGTCCCGCTGCCTCTTCCGCCATATTGCCGACCAGGATGCTGTGGTGGTAAGTTCCCGGCGCCTTAAGCAAGAGTTGACGCAGGAGAGGATGGGTAGGACGAGCCAATTCCATGAGCTGCACTGAAGTGGTGATATCGAACCAGGGACCCAGCAAGTAGAAGCCCGCTAAAGTCAAGCTGGCCGATAAACCCCCATTCAGAACACCAAATCCAGCGAGAATCAAAAGTTGCATAGTGTCGTAGTTTTGCCCGGGCAACTGAAAAACGAAAATCACAGCCAGGTTGGTCAGCGCCACGTAACCTCCCGCCCTCAAGAAGGCACTTAATCGCTCGACTTTGCTCAGGCCGAGAGAGGCAACCAGGCCTGCCAGGAGGGAATAAATCGTCAACTCCAGGACACCGCCAGCCATAAAGCCCACAATTATGCTGAACAGCACAGTTACTAAGATAGCCAGATTAGCATCTAGAAGCACAGCCAGTAGCATGGATAGAGCCGCGGTGGGAAGAAGATAGGATAAGAGGCCGTGATCGGATACCATCAGCTTGGCCGCCAGAATGAACAAGACCAGCAAGATAAGCAACAATGCTATGTGAGGCCATCTGAGCAGATAGTCCTGCTGAAAGCGAAGAATGTACAATCCCAGGACAATGGCTATCAGCAACACAAAGATAACCGTGCCAACTATATTTTGCCACCTTGTTTCGGCTTGGTGCAGTCCCAGTACGCGCAAGGCTTCTACGTCAAGAGGGGTAACGATATCACCCTCTCGGAGGATGATCTCCCCCTTTGCGATGGTTCGGCTCACAGGGAGTACGCTCTCGCGAGCCAGTTGCCTGGCCTCCTCCGTCTTCTGAGCATTGTAGAAACTGTTAGGTTTGATCAGGTCTCTGGCCAGCTCACTGACAATCCGGGCTTCAACCTCGGACAATTCCAGGCTCACCAGGGTGGAGACCCTTCGCCTGGCCTGATCTAATTGGCTCTCCCGTATCTCCTCCCTCATGGCCTGATCAACCACAGAGACCGTCTCGCTTCGGACCACTTGCCAGCTTTCCTCAGGCAGATTCAGGATCTCATCAATGGTTGCCATCGAGAGAGAGATATCAGAAATAGCTTTGATCCATTGCCTTTTTTGGTCCTGGCTGGCATAGGCATCCTGGCGTACTGAATCTATGTATTCCAAGATTTGGCGAGCTCTGGTTACCTGTTGACGAGCTACTCGTGCATCGGGAGGGTCGTAGATATCCCTCACTGCGGCTGCAGCGTTCTCTCTGGCCTCTTCAGTTAGCACCTGGCTTACGTAAGTGATTTCGCGGGGTGCTCGGATATCCGAATCGCTAACATCTCCCACGTCGAGGACCACTCGATTCATAGGAAGGAGCTGAAAGACCAAAACCCCACTGACCACCAACACGAAGAGCACTGCAGCGAGAATGGCTCGCAGCGCTATCCACTCACTGATGTTCTGTTTGCCGGCTTTCGGGTTCCGTTGGCCAGCATTTTCCGAAACAACTACCAACACTTATCCCAGTCCTCTGTCAGGCCAAAGATTTCTCATCTACTGATTATCAGTAACGCAAGGGGAGCACCTGAGGCGCTCCCCTTTGCCAACATAGTTTTAAGGCCCAAGCATGGAATCAGCCAAGATCACCCAAAGATGCCTTTTAGACATAGTGATGATCCTCTTATGCTTTGCCAGCCAGGAGCTCTCTCACCACCTGGTTGACAAGCTTACCATCGGCTTTGCCTTTCATCATGGGCATCAGCCGGCGCATCACTTCACCCATTTGGGCCGGGCTGGTAGCCCCGACTTCTTCGATGACTTGGCGAGCCTTCACCTCGATCTCTTCCCGACTGAGTTGTCTTGGCAGATAGGCCAGCAGGATTTCTAATTCCCCTTTCTCCTGATCCACCAGATCTTGCCGGCCAGCGCTTTCGAATTCGGCAATGGATTCGCGACGCTGCTTTACTTCCTTGGCAATGATTGCCAGCAGGTCTCCCTCATCTAACTCACGCCTCTTCTCGATTTCGGCGTTGCGGATGGCGGCCATGACCATTCGCAGAGTAGATTTCCGCTGCTGATCCCTTTGCCGGATTGCCTGCTTTAAGTCTGCTGCTAATTTGTCTTTCAGGCTCATAGTGTAATCGCTCAATTAGAATCTTTCCTGCTGGCTCTTGCGAGTTTGTCTCCGACTCTTGCGCAACTTTGTCGCCTTCTTGCGCTTCCTGATCACGCTGGGTTTCTCGTAGAAACGGCGACGGCGAACCTCGGACAATACTCGGTCGTTCTGGACCATCTTCTTGAAACGCTTTAATGCGCTCTCAAAGGACTCGCCTTCCTGAACCACTATCCGTGACACATATTTCCCCCCTTTCTTTGCTGGTTTTCAGATCGCTACTTATCTGTAGGATCTGCCGCATAGAGATTATATCCCTACCAGGCCCTATTGTCAAGTTTACTCGCAGCAACGGCTATCTGCCCCAGGGAGATGCCGCCATCGTTAGGTAGGATGCACTGGTGGACGTAAACTCTAAAATCTGCATCGCTCAGGTTTCGGATCCGGGGTAAGTATAACGCAAGTGATTCGATTCGGCAAATCCATGTAATGTTTAGAGCTGAGAATTATCTCTGAAAAGTCTTTTCCGCATTTGACTTTCCCTACGTGCTGTCGGAAATGTTAGCCCACATTCAGGTTTTTGGCTTCAAAGATAAGCGCAAGAAGGAACCGAATGTTTACCAGGCCCTGGCTTTAGCCTCTGGTATGTGCGGTTTGGAGGTCGAGTGGGAAAGTCACTACTTTACTGTAACGCTCCACCCCTTAAACCAAAAGGCCCCAGCGTAGGTTACGCCGGGGCCCTCTTCAAGCATGATGTACCCAGTCAACACCTAATCGCGCCTCCTTGGCCGATACTGTATCGCCTCTGCCAGATGCGCCGTCTCTATCCGCTCCGAACCAGCCAGGTCGGCGATGGTGCAAGCTAAGACTTGTGCTTCCTAGCCAGCGCAATCGCCAAGGCCACAAACCCGGCGAGCATGACCGGTCCCATCCACGACGCCACTAGCCCCAGTTTGTTCACCGGCACGATGACGCCACCAACAGGCACCGGCTCGCAGGCATCACCTATCCCATCACCGTCGCTGTCTGTCTGGTCTGGATTGTAGACTGTGGGACAGTTATCCCCGCCGTCGTACACGCCGTCGCCGTCGCTATCGGATACGTCCAGGTCAACCTCCAGCAGATCGCCGTGGCTGGTCCAGATGGGATCATCTGGCCCCAGTGCCACTGCAGGCAGACCATTGATGGTGAAACTGATCATGTCTCCCACCTCAGCGCCTTCATCAGCATCAGGAGTCGTTGCATCGTCGCCATAACAGGGCATCAAGCCGTATTTGCCCTCCGTGGTAACGGTGAATTCGCCGCATTGCACACCGTCCGGGTCATAGGCGGCTATGTACGCGCCCACTGGCACCGGCTGACCAAGGAATGTGGTGTTAGCGCTGTAAAAGTTCACCCACTGGTTAGTGGGTATGACACCGTCGGCCCAGGTCGGTCCATAGAGCAGGGCCAAAGCCAGCAAGAGCAAGCTGCTGAGTCCGAGAGTCCGTGCTACAGAGCGCATTTTCACGTCACATTCCTCCTGGCCTATGTGTTGATCTACGGAGAACAAACCTCTCCCCAGTGGGCCGCCACCTGCATGATGTCCACGATATCAATGTCGCCGTCGCCATCGAGGTCACAATGAACATCGTAACATTCATCCCCGCGTTGGCAGCACCATCGGCTGGCCACCATCATAATGTCTACCACGTCCACATCGCAGTCTCCATCCAGATCACCGAATAGGGTGGAAGCGCTGAGCTCCACGTGAAGCCGCTCGCCAGAGGCAGTCCACAGCGGTTGATCCGGCCCCAACGGAACAGCCGGCTGACCGTTGATGGTGAAAATTATGGTGTCGCCCGACTCTGCTCCCTCGTCCAGTTCGGTCAAGGGATCGTCACCGTAGACCGCCATCAGGTACCAACCGCTCAGGGTCACCTCCGTGCGGCCAACCAGCACGCCGCTGGGGTCGTAAGCGCGGATGATAGTTCCCACTGGCAAGGGCTGACCGTTCAGAGTGGACTGCTCGCCCATGAAATCAACGAACCAGGGCGTGGGATGCAGTTCATCGCCCCCTTCGGCTGAGCTCAGGGCAGGCGACAGGACAGCCTGGGCCATTACGAGCAGGCAGGCTAGGCACAATAACAGTCTCCAAGGGTGACGCATGGGATGACTCCTGTAACTTGCTCTTCTATCTGATTCCCTTTCTTATCAAAGGCAGGTATACCTGCCACAGTTCTACCTTCCCCAGCGGCCTCCATTGGCGATCACCGTGCTCTGTCCACGTGCCTATAGCCAGCACCTGACCCTCGGCAACCAACTGGATGGTGTCGCCGGGCTGGGCACCTTCGTCCTCTGGCGTGGTCGGGTCGTCGCCGTAGCAGGCCAGCAAGCCGTATTGTCCCTCGATGGTGACCACCGTACCACCGCACATCACGCCGTCGGGGTCTAAGGCCAAGACAGTGGTCCCCACAGGCAGCGGCATCCCGTCAGGCAGGTGGGCGGTGCCGTAGAAGTTCACCCAAGCAGGGCTCGGAGGAACTCGGAGGAACTTTAGAGAGCTTGGAGGGGATGCAGAACCTGAGTTTCCCTGAGCCACCCAAAGTTTCCCCAAGTCCCCCTGAGTTGTCGTCGGATACCGCAGCGTGCCCGCCTGGGCCATCTTGATCCAATACCCATGCAACGGTTCCATTTCAAGAAGAGTGTTGAAGCTGGGATCAATGTCGGGATAGTAAGACAGCGCCCCCTGATCGAAGCCCAGGACGGCGGTGTACTGCCCATCGATGCTCTGCAGCGCCTGGGTGATGGGCATGCTCGTCCACGGCAGGTAGCTCACCAGGTTCCAGCCGGCGTCCAACTCGATGGGCCGGTCCTCGGCGAACTTCGTGCCCACGAAGCGCCAGAATGCCCGCGGGGGCTCGGAGGAACTCGTGGGAATTCGGAGGAACTCTGGGGAAACCCTATGAGTTCCCTTGCTCTCCCCCGAGTTCCCCTGAGTTCCTGCTGGTTTCACCTTCACCCAGTACCCATGCTCCGCCTCAATGTCCTTCAGGGTATTCACCTGGGGTGGCAGGTCCGGGTAGTAGGACTGGGCACCCTGGTCGAAGCCCTGGATGACCACGTACTGCCCGGCGATGGGCAACTGGACGACGCTGGCATCGGTGGTGAAGGGATTCACGTAGCTGGAGATCAGGTTCCAGCCTTCGACCAGCGGCACGTCCAGGATGGAGACGGTCTGTTGCGCCTCAGGCGGCGCGGTGCACAGGTTAAGAGGAGCCACACCGGTGCCGTCGTCGTTGAGGGCGATGCGGAGTTGATAGTCGCCCGGCCCGGCTACGTCCCACACCACGCTGACCGCCTCCGACTGGCCGGCGCTGAGCACGTGGGTCGTGGCTGCCGTGCCGATGAGGGCGCCGTCCACGTAGAAGGCCGCGGGCAGGCCGGCCGCGACTTGACTGCCGCCCTCGTGTTGCACGCGGGCGGTCAGGGTGATGGGGGTGAGCGCTCCCACGGCCGTCTCCGCCCCGACGAGGGCCACCGAGAGATCCGCCGCCGTGCAACCCTCCGGGAAGACGTTAACCGTGGTCGTGGCG
>CAZRSI010000008.1:0-9147 GCA_964602575.1 uncultured Anaerolineae bacterium | reverse complement strand
CCTTCGTCGCCGTGACGGTGGTGGTGTAGACGCCCACCGCCGGATACGAATGACTGATCACTGATGACTGATCACTGACGACTGGTGATCCGTCGCCGAAGTCCCAAGTGTAGGTGAACCCGCTGTCGCCCAGCAGTGTCGCTGTGAGGGTAGTGGCCGTGCCCAAGGCGGTGGGGCTGTTGTTGTCGGCCAACACATGGACGAAGGTCACGGTGAACGGTCCGGCGGTGACGGCATTCCCCGCCTCGTCCACGGCGTTGATCCAGACTTTGTAGTCACCGGTCTCCTCGGGCGTGAGGTCGAACCACCAGGCATCGCCGCTCCGCCCGACCGACATACTCGTCACGTTCCCGCTGGGGCTCACGACGAAGGCATACATCTGGCGTATCTGACCGCCGTCGGTGACCGTCCCGCTCAGCACGCGGGTGGCCATCGGCGTGGCACCGGTGGCCGTCAGGACGCTGCGCCCCGTCACGGTGATCACCGGCGCCATATTGTCCACCCAGAGGGTGAGGGTGACCGGCTCGCTGCTGCGGTTGCCCGCCAGGTCCAGGGCAAGGACGGTGAGGGTGTGGCTGACGTAGTCCTGGTTCTCCAGCCCGCTTGCGGCGTAGAACCAGTTGGCGAAGGGGACTGCAACGTTCTGCGGCGCGAGCACCAGTTGGCTGCGGTTGTAGGTCCCTTGGTTCTCCGTCGGATTGATGTCGCACACCGTCAGGGTCCAGGTGCCCAGCGCATCCTCGCCCCAGAAGTCCCGCAGGGGCGCGTTGGGCCGCGCCAGGCGGTCGTAGTAGGGCGCGGCGGTGTCATCGTTGGCCTTGGCGTCGTGCAAGCCGTTGGCGGCCGCGTCGTTCAGGAAGACATCGTAGTTCTGGAACCGACTGGGAGATCCCTCCTTGCCCGCGATGACCTGCACCGTCGTCCCCGCTGGGGACGTGAGCGTGGCCAGGATTTCGTCGCGGCGCGGGTGGTCCGCGTTGAAGCCCAGGCTGACGTCGCCCACGGTGAAGCTCTGGGTGACGACGAAGGTGCGCACGATCTCGCCGCCGCCGCAGGCGCCGATGGTCAGCGGCGTGCCGGGGTCATCGTCATAGGTCTGGGCCGCGACGCCGTCGGTCTGCACGTTGGCCGCTTCGCACGCGCCGTCCAGACAGGCTTCCACCCCGCCGATGCCGTGGTTGTCCCCCGCGGTACCGCTGAACCGTACCACCGTAGCGTTGACCACGGTGCCGCTGTAGGCCAGGGTGGTCTCCGCGCTCAGGGTGACGGTGGGCGGAACGGTGTCCACGACGTAGGTGCGCCACTTGGTCCAACCGCTGACCTGTCCGTCGGCATCGGTGGCCTGCAGGTGTAAGAGGAACTGATCTCCATCGGCAGGCGGCGTGCCACCGTTGGCCGCGGTGGCGTCCCAGGTGCAGTTCCACTGCCCATCGCCGGACGAAGCATCCGTGCAGACGGTCTGGTGCGACCCGCTCCCAGGCGGTTGGGCTTCGATGGTGACGGTCGGCACGCCCGAGGGGTCGTAGGCGTAACCGCTGAAGAGGTTGTGCCCCGCGCCGATGAAATAGGCCGGATCGAGGATGCCGAAGAACTTAGGCGGCGCGCTGTCCACCCGGTGGTCGGCCCACAGCCAGTCCAGGGGGAATCCCAACCCCAGGGGGGTGTAAGCGTCGCTGTAGAGCAGCACCTGCAGCGTGGCCCAACGCAGGAACGTCTGACAGGCCGTGGGATCGCCGCCCTGGGCGATGCAATCGTTGTAGGGGCCGACGGTGTCCACCACGCCCTGGAAGGTGAGACTGCCCGTGGCGCCGGGCGGGATGTCGCCGATGTTCAGGGTCATGGTCGGTGCGTTGGTGCCCTGGAGCCGCAGCGCGTACCCGGCCACGACCTGGGCGGTGACACCGGTAGCGGTGATAGTGCCCCGGTTGGCGAAGGTGAGGGTGTAGGTGATGACGTCGCCGTGGCCCACGGGCGGGTGCTCCACGTCCATGAAGGTGAAGCTCTCGCTCAGGTCGGGCAGGCGGTTGGGGTCGGAGAGGGCGTCCCACAGCCAGAAGAGGCCGTCGCCCATGAAGCTGTAGGTAGAGCCAGCAGGCGTCGCTGTGAGGCCGAACTTCAGATCGGAATCCACCGCGAAGGGCTGGAGACCGGTGGGGTTGTTGGGGCAGATGCCTGGCCCCAGGCTGGGGAAGACGTAGGTATGGAGCAACTCGAAGACATGATTGGCCCCGGCGAATTCGAGGGTCTCGACGACACGGTCGCTGTTGACCGGGTTCACCGCCGGCATGGTGCTCCACAGCCGCATGGCGTTCTCCTCGGTGGCGAAGGCTACCAGCACCAGCGGCGTGGTTGCGGGGTTGGTGATCCCCAACAGGTCGAAGGGGATGTAGAGATCGGTCAGTCCGCCCCTTAGCCCGCCGTCGAAGCGGAAGTAACGCTCGTCTAGTTGAATGTCGTTGTTTAGAGAATGGTGATATAGCCAGGCCTCTTGGGAATTCCGTACCCAGATAAAGGTGTCCATGTTGGGCATGTCGATCGTAGTGCCCTGCGTGCCGGTATAGGGATTGAAAGCCGAGGTAAAGGGGCCGCTGCCCAGGGAAGTGTCGAGGTAGATGAACAGGTCGCCAGCATAATCCCAGTTGGCACCGGTCCAGGCCAGGCGCAGCCCCTCGGAATCCCAACTGACGTAGAAGTTCTGCGGGTCCTGGATGGCCGCGGTGGCCTGGGCGTTCTGCTGCACGCGGCGGTCCACGCCGATGCGCGCGCACCCGCTGTCCATCCAGCCGTGGTAGAGGGTAAGCTCGTCGTTCGGAGGGGTCAAGGTCACGTAGTCTGGTGTGAGCGGCGTGTCCACGTAGACCGGACCGTAGGTGTCCACCTGGCGATTACCGTCGGTGAAGACGCTGGTGACCTGCACGTCCACCCGCTGAGGCTCGCCCGCGATGTACTGCGAGCTCAGCGGCCCGGCGGGCGGGACGACGGTGGTGATGTACTGGGTCTGCGTCACCGTGTGCACTCTCCAAGCCACCTCGTAGTGGGAGAGCTTGGTGGGCGGGTCGCCGGCCTGCCAGGTGAGGGTCAACGTGGCCGGGACCTGGCGCAGCGTCGTGCCCTGCGAGACGACGCCACCGGCGGTCACGTCGCTGGTCATGGTCAACGTGATGGGGTTGGGCTGATCCAGGTCCACGGTGACCGTCTCGGTGATGCGGGTGGTCCAGCCGGCCCGGTCGGTGGCGCGGACCGAGACGGTGTACTGGGCGTTGTCCGGCTCCTGGCCCAGGTACCAGTCGTAGGACCAGGTGTTCCCCTGGATCGAGGCCGCACGCCAGTTGCCGTCCACCTGCACCTGCACCGTATCCACGCCGGTGGTCAGGTCGCTGACCTGGCCGGAGAGGCGCACCCGCCCGTAGCTGAGCCGCTGGTCCCGGTTGAGGGACGTGGGCCAGATGTTGACCGCGGGCGGGGTCGTGTCCACGTAGACCTGGACGGGATTGGACGGAGCCATTTTGCCGGTGCAGTCGGTGATCCGGGCGTTCAGGTCGTGCACCCCTTCAACGGGCAGCCAGGCCAGGGACCACTGGGTGGTGGTGATGTTGCTGGGACAGGTCAGGTTGACGGCCGTGCCGATGGGGTTGAGGCCGTCGTAGACGGTGATGTTCTGGATGTGGTTCTGGGCGTAGGCGTGACCTTCGATGTTGATCGCTGCGGTGCTGGTCAGGATCGTTTTGTGGGTGGGCGTGAGGATCGCCGTGTACAGGTTCGGCAAGCTCCTGGTATCCGACTGCGTCGCCACCACCTTCTCCGCACAGCGCCCGTAGAGGTCGCAAGCCTTGACGTAGTTGGAGACCGTCGGCGGGGGCGGCCCGGAGATGGTGCAGCTCTCCGTGTATTCGTAGAGGCGCGCCGTGTCGGTGAAGGTCTCCGCGTACCAGGGGGAGACATCCGAGTAGAAGGTGCGGGTCACCGTCGTCGAAGAGGGCGCCACCTGCTGGCAGGGGCACTGGAAGTCGTAGCTGCTGGGCACGCCGTCGTCGTCGCTGGTGCGCACGTAGAGGTTGAGGTCCCGCGCCCAGCAGGTGTAGCTCGTCTTGCGACCGAGGATCGGCGCTCCCTGGACGCTGCCGACTTGCTCTGTGGTCTCCACAACGGTCAAGTCCACCTCTGGGGCGCGGGTGTCTACCTCGCCCGTCCAGACTGGCCAGTGGCGGCGCGAGGCGGCGTTGGAGACCACGTCCGTGGGCCGCAGCAGGAGCTGGTAGAGCCCATCCAGCCCCTCGGGAATGGCGTAGGTCCAGGCACTGGAGATGACGCCCTGTCCCGACGTGTCCAGGGTGGCGTCGGCGTAGAAGCTGTGGACTTCGGAGGGGGACAACGCCCGGTCGTAGACGGTGATCTCATCCAGCTTGCCGGGGAAGTAGTTGTCGTAAGAGGCAGTACTCCACCAATTCCACCACTCCCGGCCAATGTTGAAGCGGCCGTTCGGGTCCGGACGCACGTTGGTCTGGAAGGTGACTGCTGCCTGGCCGTCCACATACAGCGTGCCGTCGCCGTCTTCCTCGATGACCACCATGACCTGATACCATTGTTCGGTGGCGAAGGTGGAGTTGGCGCAGGACGCCTGGGGGTCAGCGTAGCAGAAGCGGGAATCCTGGATGATGAGCTCGTTGCGGTTGCTGCCGCTGCCGTCGTCAAAGGCCAGGATGGCACGACGGCTGATGCCATTGTAGGACGAGGAGACGTAGACCCAGGCACCAAAGGCGAGGCCGTTGGTGTCCGTGATGCGCTGGGAGACGAAGTCCGCGCTCAAGTAGTCGTCCACGCCGTCGAAGCTCACGGCGGAGCCCCAGACGCCGGGCACCCCGGCGGTGGGGCAGGTGTTCCCCTGGCAAGTAGCCTCGTCGCCGGTATCGCTGGCGAAGCGGGTGGCCCCGGCCGGCTCCTCGAAGTGGAAGATGGCCACCGTGTCGGAGAAGCTGGCCATGGCCGACGGGATGAAGCCCAGGTGCAGTCCGCCCACGCCCGCGCTGATGACACCGGTCTCCGTGATGCGGCCACTGATCTGCAGGGTAGTGGTGATGGTGCCGGTGACGCCGGTGGCGGCCTCGATGGGATCCAGCGTGGCCCTGGGCGGGGCGGCGTCCACACCGAGGGTGATCAGGGGGACCATCCCCGTCGCGTTGCCCACGTTGTCGGTGGCCTGCACGCTGAGGGTGTAGGTGCCCGTGGGATCGGGGGCGAGCAGCGGGTAGTCCACCTGCCAGGTGTCGCCGTTCAGGGTCGCTTCCAGGAGCGGCAGCGTGTCGGTGGGAGAGGCCGTGTTCGTGAGCTTGACCTGCACGCTGGCGACGCCGCTGCCGGGACTGCCGGCCACGGGCGGATCGCTGACGGTGCCTTCCAGGCGGAGGAGCCAGGTGTTGTCCGGCTGCCGCACGGGGCCGAGGACCTGGCCGTCGGCGATGGCGGTGGCCACCTGGGGTGGGGTGTCGTCCACCAGGAACGTGTACGTCTGCGCCGGGGTCTCCCGGTGGCCCACGTTGTCGGTGGCGCGGAACTGGAGCAGGTAGCGCCCCTCGCCCACGGTGGGCGTGAAGGTGGGGCACCAGGCCGTCTCCCCGGCGGCATCCACGCAGCGCGGCGCCGCCTCCCAGGTGTATGTGGCACCGCCGTCGGTGCTGACGCCCATCTCCACCAGGGTGACGAAGGTGGTGGGGTCGTCGGCGGTGACCAGGAGCTGCACGTCCCGGTTGGCCCGGTACGTCTCGTCGGAGACGAGGGCGGAACGCGGCGCTTCGGCGTCCACCGTCACCTCGGCGTGCTGCCGCTCCTCGATCCACTTGGCCTGGTAGCGGAAGAGGTCGCGGATCTCGTGCGGGGAGAGGGCACGGGTGTAGAGGGTCACGTGATCAATGCGGCCGTTGGTCGGGAAGCCCTGGGCATCCCATGGAGCGGCACCGACGATCAGGTCGAGGGTGTTCGGCTTGATGGGGTTCGTGCCGACGTTCACACTTCCCACCGGTTGGCCGTTGATGTAGGCGATGAGCTTGTCGCCCTTCTTCCAGGTGAAGGCCAGGTGGGTCCAGTAGCCGGCGCTCACCCGCCCCCACTGGCCCCAGTAGCGGGTCCCGGCCGTGTCCCAGACCTCGGGGTAGAGCTGGCCGTCCTTGATGCCCAACACGAAGCCATCGCCGATGGAGGACTTGCCCACCAGCTTCTGGTCGGGATCGGTGTCGGTGAGCTTCACCCACACGGCCAGGGTCATCTCGTCGTTGGGGTTCAGGGCATCGCTGTGGGGCACGCGGATGTGGTCGTTCATGCCGTCAAACTCGGCGGCCAGGCCCAGTTGCCCCTTGGCACCGGGTTTGGGGCAGTTGACGCCGCTGCAGGTGCCGTCGTGGCCGTTGCCGGTGGCGTCGGCGAAGGTCGTGGCGCCGGAGGTCTCGTCCAGCAGGAGGAGCATCTCCGGCGGCCGGCGGTAGAGGGCCTGCACGTCCGCCGCGCTGAGGGCCCGGCGGAAGACCCAGACGTCGTCCAGGTAGCCGTCCAGCGGCTCCGCGTCGCTGCTGAGGCGGAGCTTGTCGCTGAGGCGGATCAAGGGCCTGGAGACGTCCTGGCTGGCCACCTCAACGCCGTTGACGTAGAGGCGCATGGTGGTGCCGTCGTAGGTCCCGACCACGTGGTACCAGACGCCGGTCTGCAGGGTGAGCCCGGGCCGCAGGTGGTGGAAGACGTCATCGTCCGTGCGGATGTAGAAGTGGAAGTCGCCGTTCTCGTAGCGCAGCACCGCCTTCTCGTCGCTTCCGAGCGTGACGAAGCGCATGATGCGATTGGGCAGGCTGTTGAAGCGCACCCAGGCGGCGACGGTGAGTTCCTTCAGGTCCTGAACGCCGGCCTCGTTGACCAGCACGTAGTCGTCCGCGCCGTCGAAGCGCAGGGCCATCTGATCCCGGCCGGGCACACCGGCGGTGGGGCAGGTGGCGCCCGAGGCACAGACGCCGTTGCGGCCGCCCAGCACGTCGGCGAAGGTGGTGGAGCCGGGGGCGTCGTCCAGGGGCAGGTGGAGGACGGCCTGCCCGGCGTAGTAGAGGTCCTCCACCTCGGCGGCGGAGAGGGCACGGCGGTAGATGCTCACCTCATCAATGCGCCCGCGGAAGCCGATGCTGTCCGGCGCGTAGGTCCAGGTGACCTCTGCGGCCACACCGGAATCCGCGTCCTGGAACGTCTCCACGTGCTCTGGCATGGGTGCGGCGAAGATGTCGAAGCTCCGCGTCCCGAGGGACGTTGAACCCCAGACCGCCACCTCGCCCCCGCCCTGGAACGTGACGGTCTTGTTAATGTATGCTATACAGCCCCCGCAGATGCCACTCTGGATCCAGACCGTCTGCCAGGTACCACCTTGGGAACGGCTGTTGATGTAGAATATCCCGGGCAGCGATGATGTGTTCTTGAACCGGAGAAGATGAAGCTGTGCCCGGTCGGTGGCGTGGCCGACGTGGAACTGGGGGCTGACAGAGGGCGTCTGCCCGGCGGCGCTGGCTTCCGCCTGGAGGACGCCGTTGACGTAGACGGCCCACGTGGTGCCGTCGTAGGTGGCGGCCACGTGGTTCCACTCCCCGATCTTCAGCACGTCGGCGTCCGTGGTGGCCGTCACCACGCCCGTGTCAGTGGGCAGGACGATGCGCACCTCATTGTTGTTGATGCGCTGGATGGAGGGATACTCCCGGCCGCCCAGGATGCCCTGGGGTCCATAAGCAGGATAGGGCGACCAGTACAGGCGGAAGTAGGCGATGCCACTGTACTCCCGCAAGGTAGCCTTGATGGTGTGGTATCCCTCGTCGAGGTGAATAGTGAACCGGTCCTCGCCCACCTTGGCGTTGGAGAAGACGAGCCTGCCATCAATGTAGATCCGCACGGCATCGTCGTGGACGGTGACGAAGGTGTAATCTCCCTCCTCGAAGTAGAAGCTGCCCTCCCACTCCCCGAAGAAATTGTCACTCGAGACCTGGCTCGCCGGCGAGCCGGTGCCCCAATCGTGCTCGATGGGGAAATCCTCACAGGTGACGTACCTGATTGCCCAACCGGTGCCAACCACGTCGCCGTACCTGGCGGTGAAGGGACAGGTGGGGTCCGCCGGTCCACCCGTCGGGTAGACCCAGGCGGAGAGGGTGAAGGTGATGGGACTATCGTCCAGGTCCAGGACCTTGTTCCCCGAGACCTCCAGGAACTGCTTGCCATCGAAGGCCACAGCCTCGCCGCTGATCCCCTTCTGGCCCGCTGTGGGACAGGCATCGCCTGTACAGGTGGCGGCGTTGCCGAACCCAGACGCATCCCGGAAGGTAGTGGCTCCGGGGTCCTCGTCCAGCTTCAGGTGGAAGACGGGTCGGTTGTAGAGGGCCTGGATATCTGCGGCCGAGAGAGCCCGTGGGTAGATGACCACCTCGTCCATCCGCCCGTGGAAGGCCTCCGTGGGATGGCTGATGAGGACCCCGTCCTCGCCGCTCAACCGGCCCTCGACCGCCTTGCTGGCCACCTCGATGCCGTTGTGATAGAGGCGCATGACCTGGCCATTGTACGTGGCGGCCACGAACTGCCAGCGCCCCGGCTGCAAGATGTTGTTGACGCGGAGATGATGCACCCGGCCGTTGATGCGCATGTACAGGTGGAGCTGCCCCGGTCCGCCCGGCGGGTTGACACCGTCGTAGCGCAGGACGGCCTTGTCCCCTTTCAGGGTGATGAAGCGCATCATCTTGCCCGAGGGCAGCGTCTCAGGATAAATCCAGGCGGCCAGGGTAACGTATTGCAGGTCCGTGGTGTTGGCCTTGGGCATCTCCAGGTAGTCGTCCACGCCGTCGAAGCGGACGGCGTAGCCGTAGCGCCCCGCCTCACCCGCCGTGGGACAGTGGCTGCCCGTGCAAGAGGCATCTCGCGGCGGTTGGGCGCCGGAACTGTCGGCGAAGGTGGTCGCGCCGGCGGCTTCATCGAAGTGGAACAGCATGTCTGCGTAGTCCGATGCTTCACGCCAGTCGGTGATCATGGCGTCCGCTTCCTGGGTGAGGGTGTAGACGCCGGAAGCGGCCGCCGGGCTGACGTCCACGTTGCCCGAGAGGGTGATGGCCTCCTGGGGGTTGAGCACGAAGCTCTGGGGCGGCA
>CAZRSI010000007.1:0-26327 GCA_964602575.1 uncultured Anaerolineae bacterium | reverse complement strand
CCAGAGTGTACGGGCGACAGGCGAAGGATACCTTCCCCGTGGTCTACCGGGCCAATACCCGCCGCAAGTTGGACTTATTGCTAGGCCAGGTGGGCCTGCGGTGCGAGGAGTTCCATTACGTGGGCGACCCTTCCTACATCGCCGCCCACGATTTGCTGTTCACGCTGGGGGTATTCTTGGAGAGGCTAACGGACGTTGGTCCTTTGCGTTCTCTGAAGGTGCATCTGGTGGCCAGTTACGTGAAGAACATGGATTGGCCGGGTTAACGGATCGAACCTCGCGCTCGCCGGCCGGATCTGACGATCCAGCCGGAGCAGGGGGGAAGGAATCCGCAAATCCTGCGATTCTGTGTTCTCAACAAAACGCCGGAGGGGGCAATGGTTCCCTCCGGCGTTTTGATTTGCTGGTTGCTTCAGTTCATGGTTCTTCGATCAAGACTTCCCCTTTGGCAAAAGCCGTTTCCTCTACAGGGATTCCCTTTTTGGCGAAAGTCAGCCCTTCCTCACCAACGTCTATAACTACGGTATCGCCCGACTTGAAGGCGCCTCTCAAGAGTTGTACTGAGAGAGGGCTCTCCACCCGCCGCTGGAGGGTTCGCCTGAGGGGTCGAGCTCCAAATTGGGGATCGTATCCCTCTCTGGCCAACCAATCTCGTGCGGCTTCGGTTAGCTCCACCGTTAAACCTTGCTCAGCCAGGCGGGCACTGATCTCTTTCATTTGTAAGTCAACGATCTGCTTTACCTGATCTTTGGTCAGGGTATGGAAGATGATGACCTCGTCAATGCGGTTCAGGAACTCGGGACGGAAGGTCTTCTTGAGTTTCTCCTTGATCTTCCGATGCGTGTCTTGCTCCTCGGAGCTCTCTCCCTCTCCCGGCCTCAAGAAACCCAGTGTACCGCCTTTCTTGGCGTAGTCGGTACCGATGTTGGAAGTCATCACGAACACGGTGTTGCGGAAGTCCACGACGTGGCCCTGCCCGTCGGTCAGGCGACCATCCTCCAGAACCTGCAGCAAAGCGTTCCATACATCGGGGTGGGCCTTCTCGATCTCATCGAAGAGCACTACCTGGTAGGGCCGTCTCCGCACTGCCTCGGTGAGCTGCCCTCCTTCTTCGTAGCCCACGTAGCCAGGTGGCGCGCCGAAGAGGCGGGAGACGGTGTGGCGCTCCCGGTACTCGCTCATGTCTATGCGTAACAGGGCATCCTCGTCGTCGAAGAGGAACCAGGCCAGTGTCTTGGCCAGTTCCGTCTTGCCTACCCCGGAGGGGCCAAGGAAGATAAAGCTGCCGATGGGCCGCTTGGGGTCCTTCAAGCCGCTTCTCGCCCGGCGGATGGCATCAGATACAGCATTGATGGCCTCATCCTGGCCCACGATGCGTTCGTGCAGCCTCTCTTCCATGTTCAGAAGCTTCTCGGCCTCGGTTTCCATCAGACTGTGCACCGGGATGCCCGTCCAGCTAGAGACCACTTGCGCGATGTCTTCCTCGTCCACTACCTCATCCAGGTTCATCTCCTGTCGCCAGGCATCGCGTTTGGCGTTGAACTCGGCTTCCAGCTTAAGGCGCTCGCTCTTGAAACTGGCGGCCCGCTCGTAGTCTCGCGCAGCCCAGGCAGCTTCCTCTTCGGTGATCAGCTTCTGGAGTTCGGCTTTCATGGCCTTGAGTTCTGGTGGCATACTGTAAATAGCCACCCGCAGTTTGGCTGCTGCCTCGTCTATCAAATCTACCGCCTTGTCCGGCAGGCGACGGTCTGTCACGTAGCGATGGGAGAGACGAGCGGCGGCCACCAGAGCTTCATCGGAGAGGGTCACTTTGTGATGGGCTTCATAGCGATCGCGAAGCCCCCTCAGCATCTCGATGGTTTGCTCAACCGTGGGCTCCTCCACGTAGACAGGAGCGAATCTCCTCTCCAGGGCGGGGTCTCGTTCGATGTACTTGCGGTAATCGTCCAGAGTGGTGGCTCCAATGCATTGCAACTCCCCGCGAGCCAGGGCTGGCTTCATCATGCTGGAGGCATCCAGGGCCCCTGATGCAGCGCCCGCACCGACCACGTTGTGGACCTCATCAATGAAGAGGATGATCTCTCCCTCAGAGCGTTGGATCTCCTCGATGACGGCTTTCAACCGCTCCTCGAAATCACCGCGGAAGCGAGAGCCAGCCACCATAGCTGCCAGATCCAGAGAGACGACTCGTTTGCCCATCAGGATCTCAGGTACATCGTCTTCAGCGATTTTCTGAGCCAATCCTTCGACGATGGCTGTTTTCCCCACACCGGCGTCACCAATGAGCACCGGATTGTTCTTGGTGCGTCGCGACAGCACCTGGATAACTCGCAGGATCTCCGCGTCGCGACCGATAACGGGGTCCAGTTTCCCTTCCCTGGCCAGTTGGGTCAGGTCACGGCTGTATTTCTCGAGGGCGCGGTATCGGCTCTCGGCGAACTGATCGGTCACCCGCTGGCCGCCGCGTATTTCCTTGATGGCTTCGTAGATGCGGTCTTTGGTAACGCCATAATCGCTCAGGATACGGGCCACCGGTGTGCCCCGTTCGCTGGCGATGGCCAGGAAGAGGTGCTCGGTAGAGATATACTCGTCTTTGAGTTTACTAGCCTCTTCGTTTGCCAGGTCTATAACCCGCTTGAGGCGGGGGGTGATGAATACCTGCCCTGTCCCTCCGCCGTAGATGGCGACCTTGGGGCTGGCCTTCAATACGCTGTCCAGACGGCTTTTGACCATATCAACGTTCACTCCCAATTTTTCTAGGATCTGGGGAATAACGCCATCTGGTTGCTCCAAGAGGGCCAGCAACATGTGTTCGGTGTCTACCTGGTTGTGGCTGTAGCGTTGCAATATCTCATAAGACCGAGAGGCCGCATCCAGCGCCCGCTCGGTGAAACGATCGAATCTCATCATGGTAATCCACCTCAGATCTGTAAAATCCTGCCGATCCGTTGTTCTAATTATACTTCACTTATCCCTTTTTGACAAACCTGCCTGGCTCACTACTCGTTGCTCTCTTCGGCATTATCTATCCCCAGGGTGAGGCACTGCCTCAATGCCATTTCCCCCTTCTCGGTGGCCAATGCCACCACCCTGTCGCCGGCTAGAAGCTGGGTGTTACCCCGTGGGATCAAAGTGTGCTCACCCCGGTGGATGGAGACGATAACGCACTCGGGCGGGAGTTGTAACTCCTTCAACGTTTTACCTACTGCGCAATGGTCGTCGTTGAGGACCACCTCGATTGTGCGGGCCTCCAACGCGTGTTCCAGCCGCAACCGCTCCAGGCGTTGCTGACGCTCTTGGTGATCCAGGGCGGCGTGGGAATAGGCGCGAATGATGTCGCCCCGCCGCAACATTCCCACTACGCGCCGTGGGTCGGCTCGATCCACCACCGGGATGCGTCCCACATCCAGCGCGCCGAAGTGGCGCAGCGCATCTCGTAGCGTCTCGTCGGGGAAAGCCGTCCTCACCCGGGTTGTGCAGATGTCCCGTACAGTCCCTCTCAGGCGCGAATCCACTACTCGCTCCAGGTCGGCCAGGGTCACGACACCGTAGAGGTGTCCCTCTTCATCTATTACTGCCAGGCCATGGTGAGAGGTCTCCTGAAATATACGGGCCAGCTCTTGCAAAGAGGTGTCGGGTGTCACTGTGGCCATTCGAGATATGGGTGTCATCGCTTCCTCCACTCGGATCGTGCGCATCAGATCCACGTCTCTTCGAGCTTGCACATCAATGCCACGGCGCTTCAGTTTGAGGGTGTAGATGCTTTCGTGGTCCAGGCGGCTAGCGATGATGGTGCTGACTACGGTGGCGAACATCAGCGGCAGGATGATGCGATAGTCTTGGGTCATCTCGAAGATAATAAGGATGGCGGTGATAGGGGCGCGAGCAGCGGCGGCGAAGACGGCGGCCATGCCCACTAGCGCGTACGCTGCTGGCGCAGCCGTTAGCGCCGGCAACCAGTTGTGTACCAGCAGTCCAAAGGCTGCCCCAACCATGGAGCCGATGAAAAGAGAGGGGGCGAAGACACCGCCAGAGCCGCCGGAGCCAATGGTCAGCGAAGTGGCCACGATTTTCAGTCCGGCCAGTAGAAGCACGCTCTTCAGCATTAGTTGGTTGTGCAAGGCCTCCTCGATAGCACCGTATCCCACGCCGAAGAGATGGGGGGACCAAAGCCCCAGCAGCCCCATCAGCAATCCTCCGGCCACAGGCTTCAGGTACTCTGGAAAGCGCCAGGCATCGAAAATGTCCTCGAAGCGGTAGAGGATGCGGGTGAAAGCTACCCCGACCAATGCTGCGATTGCTCCCAACACCAGATAGAGGAGTAATTCCAGGGGAGCTACCAGTGAGTAGGGAGGGATGAGAAAGGCCGGAACGTCACCCAGGAAGATGCGGCCGATCACGCTGGCCATCACCGAAGCGATGACCACCGACGAGAAGTAGCTCGCGCTGAACTCGCCCAGGATGACCTCCAGGGCAAAGAACACGCCCGCGATGGGGGCGTTGAAGGTGGCCGCGATGCCGGCTGCTGCTCCACAGGCCACCAGGTTTCGCACCCGGTCATCTGACAGTTTGAATACCTGTCCCAGCGTGGAGCCCAGGGCGGAGCCGATCTGCACAATAGGGCCCTCACGCCCGACCGAGCCGCCGGTGCCGATGCAAATGGATGAGGCTAACGATTTGACCACAACCACGATGGGGCGGATGCGGCCGCCCCGCAAAGCTACCGCTTCCATCACTTCGGGGACTCCGTGCCCCTTGGCCTCCCGCGCCAGGTAGTAAATCATTGGCCCAACCAACAACCCGCCCAGAGCGGGTACGATGATGACATAATAGGGCCCCATGAAACTGAGCCAGCTCCCCAAAGTGCCGAAAGCAAAATCTTTAACCGTGCCAATCAACCAGCGGAACACCACAGCTCCAAAGCCACCACCCAGGCCAACCAGGGTGGCCATGGTGACCAGCACGACCGTCTCCGATGACCAAAAGTGGGAGTAAAGTTCAAGTGCATGACCGCGTAATCGTTGGATGGCGGCTGTCATTTTCGTCAATACCTCCTCTAGTCATAAGTCAGTGATGAGGCAACGAGCTATTTATTACTTCGTTGCCTCATTTTCTCATCGCCTTGTTGCCTATTGCTCGAATACCAGCTCCCCACCTCTCACATCTACTCTTACCGTGTCCCCTTCTTTGAACTCACCCTGCAGGATTTTCATGGCCAGGGGGTCCTGAAGCCTCCTCTGGATGGTTCGCTTCAGCGGGCGGGCGCCGTAGACGGGGTCGTAGCCTTCCTCGGCCAGGAGCCGCTTGGCGGCCTCAGTCAGCTTCAGCTCGATGCCCCGCTCGGCCAGCAGCGCCCGCAGGCGGCGCAACTGGATGTCCACGATCTGCAGGAGGTCCTCCATGGTCAGGGCATGGAAGATAATGACCTCGTCCACGCGGTTCAGGAACTCTGGGCGGAAGTGGCGTCTGAGTTCCTCCATCACTCGGTCCTTGGCCGCCTCGGGGCCCAGCTCCCTGATCCAGTGGCTACCGATGTTGCTGGTCATGATGACCACGGTGTTCCTGAAGTTGATCGTGCGTCCGTGGCCATCGGTTAGGCGTCCGTCGTCCAGCATCTGGAGCAGGAGGTTGAATACCTCCGGGTGGGCCTTCTCGATCTCGTCGAAGAGGACCACGCTGTAGGGGCGTCGCCGCACCGCTTCGGTGAGCTGGCCGCCCTCCTCGTAGCCCACGTAACCCGGCGGAGCGCCGATCATGCGGGCCACGGTGTGCCGCTCCTGATACTCGCTCATGTCCAGCCGCACCATGGCCTCCTCATCGTCAAAGAGGAACTCGGCCAGGGCCCGGGCCAGCTCGGTCTTGCCCACGCCCGTGGGGCCCAGGAAGATGAAGGAGCCGATGGGTCGGTTGGGGTCCTGAAGGCCAGCTCGGGCGCGGCGTACGGCGTTGGACACGGCTCGCACTGCCTCTTCCTGATCCACCACCCGCTGGTGCAACCGCTCCTCCATGTGTACCAGTTTCTCGATCTCCCCCTCCAGCAGCCTGGAGACAGGGATGCCCGTCCAGCGGGAGACTACCTCGGCGATGTCCTCGGCGTCCACCTCCTCTTTGAGAAGCCGCTGTCCCTTGCTCAACTCCTCGATCCGCTTCTCCTGTTGTCGCAATTGCTCCTCTAGTTCGCGCAGCGTGCCGTAGCGGAGGCGAGCCGCGGCTTCCAGGTCGGCGCGGCGCTCCGCCTGCTCGATCTCCAACTTGGTGGCCTCGATCTGCTCCTTTGTGGCCCGGATGGTTTGGATGGCTTCCTTCTCTTTCTCCCATTGAGCTCGCAAGCGGGTGGATTCCTCCCGCAGGTCCGCCAGCTCACGCTCCAGTTTCTCCAGCCGCTCTTTGGAGGCTTCATCTGTCTCCTTCTTGAGTGCCTCCCGCTCGATCTCCAACTGCA
The DNA here is from genome assembly GCA_964602575.1 of uncultured Anaerolineae bacterium. GTDB lineage: Bacteria > Chloroflexota > Anaerolineae > VGOG01 > VGOG01 > CAZRSI01. The sequence continues at coordinate 19,885 of CAZRSI010000007.1, read as the reverse complement.
TGATCTTGCGGTCAATCTCATCCAGTTCGGCAGGCTTGGAATCAATCTCCGTGCGCAGTTTGGAGGCGGCTTCGTCAATCAGGTCAATGGCCTTGTCGGGTAGGTAGCGGTCGGAGATGTAGCGGTTAGAGAGAGTGGCGGCGGCGATGACGGCTGCATCGGTGATGCGCACGCCATGGTGCACCTCGTACCGCTCCTTGAGGCCGCGCAGGATGCTGATGGTGTCCTCGACGGAGGGCTCGTCCACGAGGATGGGCTGGAAGCGCCGCTCCAGGGCCGCGTCCTTCTCGATGTACTTGCGATACTCATCCAGGGTGGTAGCGCCGATGCAGTGGAGCTCACCGCGGGCCAGCATGGGCTTCAGCATGTTGCTGGCGTCCATGGGCGCGCCCTCGGCCCGGCCAGCACCCACCACTGTGTGCAGCTCGTCAATGAAGAGGATGATCTCCCCCGCAGACTCGGTGATCTCCTTTAGTACTGCCTTCAGCCGCTCCTCGAACTCGCCCCGGTACTTGGCCCCAGCGACGAGGGCGCCCAGGTCCAGTTGGACGATGCGCTTGTTCTTGAGCCCTTCAGGTACGTCACCTCGCACGATCCGTTGAGCTAGCCCCTCGACGATGGCCGTCTTGCCCACGCCGGGGTCGCCGATGAGCACCGGGTTGTTTTTGGTGCGCCGCGACAGCACCTGGATCACGCGGCGGATCTCCTCGTCCCGCCCGATGACCGGGTCCAGTTTCCCTTGGTGGGCCAGTTGGGTCAGGTCCCGTCCGTACTTCTCCAGGGCGGCGTAGGTGCTCTCCGGGGTGGGGCTGGTGACCCGCTGGCTGCCCCGGATCTGCATCAGAGCTCGGAGCACGGCGTCGCGGGTTATGCCCGCTCGGCGCAGGATGCGCTCCACGGCGCCGCCCGCATGATCTAGCAAGGCCAGGAGCAGATGCTCAGTGCTGACGTACTCGTCGCGGAACTGCTGGATCTCGTCGTGGGCGCGTACCAGCACCTGGCGCAGCCGAGGCGAGATACCAATCTCGGCTGCAGCCCCGTAGACTTTGGGTAGCTTGTTCAACTCGGCTTCGCTCTGTTGGAGCAGCAGTTGGGGGTTGACCCCCGCACGCTCCAGCACCTGGGGCACCACCCCGTCGGTTTGTTGGAGCAGGGCGGTCAGCAGGTGCTCAGGCTCCACCTGGCTATGATTATTCTCCTCCGCCAAACTCTGGGCGGCGAAGAGAGCTTGTTGTGCTTTTTCCGTAAACCGATTCAGATTGATAGGCATATTCTAAACACCTCTACTTTGCTATTTTTTGGTTTATGAGGGGTGATGGTCTCCTGACCGAGCTTCGCCCTGAGCTGTCGAAGGGCCCTTCTCGGCTCGATCGGGAGACCTTCGGCGGTTTGTTGAGCTTGCTGTGTGCTGTCTATCCTACCCATCCCCACCCCAGCTCTCTCCTTCCCTCCCCACAGTGGGGAGGGAAGGAGAGAGTAAGGGAGGTTAGGAGGGGTTCAAGAAACCCGAATTGCCTTGAGGTCTCTCTCCCTCTCTTGGGCGATAGGGGATGGGGATATACTCCACCGACGGACGCCGCTGGGCGGTCTGTCGGTAGAGTCCCATCAGTTGGTAGACCTCTGTCGGCATCTCCGTGGACACAGGCAAACCCAGCTCCTGTGCCTCGGAGACCGTGATAGGATAGTCGTGGGTCCACCTTCCTGTGGCTAAGGCTTCCGCTAAGGCTTCTGCCTTATCGGTTGGCATGCGGTTGCTCAGAATCTTGGTCACGGTATCCTTTACTTGCCCGATGGCTTTCTGGGCCACATCGGCCAAGATCAGCGTCTGGTCGTCTATCTCGTTGGGATCCTTGCGGTCTAGAACCGTCAGGATGGACGCTGCCGGGTGCTGGCCGATCTGGGGGTCCACAGGCCCCAGCACGGCGTTCTCGTCCATGACGATCTCATCGGCTGCCAGAGCGATGAGAGTACCGCCGGACATGGCGTAGTGGGGCACGAAGACGGTCACCTTGGCCTTGTGCTTGCAGAGGGCATAGGCGATTTGCTCCGCTGCCAGCACCAGGCCGCCGGGTGTGTGCAGGATGAGATCAATGGGCACCTCTGGGTCGGTCAGTTTAATGGCCCGCAGCACGTCCTCCGAGTCCTGGATGTCAATGTAGCGGGTGAGCGGGAACCCCAGGAAACTGATGGTCTCCTGCCGATGGATCAGGGCGATCACCCGGCTGTTGCGTATCTGCTCTATTTTGTGCAAGAGCCGCTTACGGCTGGCCTCCAGCATCCGTTGGCGGATCACTGGCTGCAGAGAGGCCATGATGAAGAAGAGCCAGAAAAGATCGAAGATAGACATGATTTCCTCCTTGATTCAAGTAGGGGCGCCCCTTGCGGGTGCCCAGGACAGGCGCAAGGCCCGCCCTTACTTGGATTACCAAGGCCAGTACTCGTCGGGATACCAGCGGCGCACTTTGCGGCGGGCGAACAGTCGTACCAATGCTAACCCGACCACAAAACCGCCCACGTGAGCCCACCAGGCCACCCCGCCGTAGGCCTGTATAAGTCCAGCGGCGGCCAGGGCAAAGGCCCCGTTGAGAAGCTGGGAGATAAACCACATCCCCAGGTAGAAGACGGCCGGAATCTCCACGAAGATGGGCCAGAATAGAAACGGGACCAAGGTGATCACCCGCGAAGTAGGGAAGAGCACCAGGTAAGCTCCCAGCACGCCGGAGATGGCCCCGCTGGCCCCCACTGTGGGCACCCGTGCCAGCGGATTGAAGTAGATGTGCGTCAGCCCGGCAACAAGACCGCACAACAGGTAGAAGGCCAGGTAGCGCAGGTGGCCCATCCGGTCCTCCACGTTGTCGCCGAAAATATAAAGGGCCATCATGTTGCTGATGATGTGGGCCCATCCGCCGTGCAGGAACATCGAAGTGAACAGCGTGACGATCTGAACCAGGTTGGTGTGTGCCAGGAAGCGGGCTGGCACCACGCCGAATATGCGGGTGAGGCGAACCACCCCTGGGCCCAGCGATGCCTCAAAGAGAAACACCAGGATGTTCGCCAGGATGATCCCCGTGTTGACCAGCGGAAAACTCCGCGAGCGAATGGTATCCCGCAAAGGCAGCATTTTGCTCTCCCAAACCCCTTAGTTTTTCATATTCTAATTTATTTTGGTTAGAATTGTGCAAGAAAAGTATTAGAGCTTTATTAGAGAAAAACAAAGGACTAGGGTTGACCAGGCCCTAGTCCTACTAAGGAGGTTAGCAACATTGTTTTCCTACTTTGCTAACCTCATTATAGCATATAGGTGTCAGCCTTGCGTCAGCCGGGCGTCAGAGAACAGCGGGTTCCTTTGAGTTCCCCTGAGTTTCTCCCAAGTTCCGCACCTCAATGCTGTTCTTTTAATTCTTCCCTTACCGTCTGGTATAGTTCCTCGGCTTTTAGTTCCTGCAGGGTATAGCAGGGAGCTCCCAATGCATCGGCCAGTTGCTGGGCCAAACCGCGGTCGAAAGAGGCGTGCTCCATGTTAATGACCACCGAGCGGATGTGGCTGCGCCGGATGAGGTTGGCTATCTTGAGAGCCTCATCGTGAGCTGGCAAATCGGTCATGGAGACGTTACCTGCTCCGTCGGTCAAGATGATCATTAGGGGCATAACTTCGGGATTGCGGCGCAGTTCCCTCTTGCACACCCGATAGGCCAGCAGCAGCCCGCTGGAGAGGGGGGTCTTGCCACCGACGGGGATATCCTGGAGAGCTCTCTTGGCCAACTCCACGCTGGAGGTAGGAGGCAAAACCACTCTGGCTTTGTCTCTCTGGAAGACCACCAACCCCACCTGGTCTCGGCGTTGGTAGGCATCTTGGAGCAGGGACATGATGGCTCCTTTGGTGGCCGCCATGCGCTCCGCCGCGGCCATGGACCAACTGGCGTCCACCACAAAGAGAATGAGGTTAGCGGCCCGCCGCACTCGTACCTTGCGCTGCAGGTCCTCAGCGGTGATGGCCAGGGCCAGGTTGCCTCTCTGGCGATAGATCTGGTAGGGAGCAGCGCATCGGACGGTGGCATCAAAGGCGATATCGTTGCTCCCGTTGGCCGGCCGGCTCTGGATGTAGCGTCCCCGCTTGCGCTTGGTCTTGGTGAAACTGCGCTTGCCTGCGGTGTTTCTGGTCAGCTGGTCCAGGGAAGTCTCTATCCGCTTGGGCTTGAAAGCCTCGCCGATGGACACCGGCATTTCTGGCTGTCGGGTGTAGGAGAGGGGCACGGGGTCGGTGTGGTGGCCCTTGAGCGGCGTGGTCATATTGGCCTCGGCGGCGGGGGCATCCTCGGAGTTGTCATTGGCCTGCCCGGGGATGGTCTCCGGCGAGGGGGTTGTATCCTGGTGAGCTGACTTCGCGCTGACCTGGGCCAGCTTCTCTTTAAGATCCTGAAGTGTCACCCCCGTTTCCTGGAAAGGTTGTCTCTTCAGGCGATGGGGCAGGGCTAGCTCGGTTGCCACCAGGATATCGGTCTCGTTGATGCGGCGGCGTCCAGCGAAAGCGGCGTGGGCCATGGCCGTTTTGAGGATCACGATGTCGGCGCGGTGTCCATCTACTGAGAGGTTGGCCATGAGCTCAGCGATTATGAACAGGTCCTTTGGATCGTATCGGACGTGGGGCAGGATTTCCCTGGCCCTGGCGATCTCGTGCGAAAGTTGTTCTTCGTGGGGTTCCCATTCCTCTCGGAAGCCCTCGGGGTCTTTTTCAAACTGGATACAGCGTTCCAGGATCTCCACTCTGGCCTGGGGATCGGTGATGCCTTTGATCTCCACACAGAGGGCGAAGCGGTCCAGCAGTTGTGGCCTCAGTTCTCCCTCCTCGGGGTTCATGGTGCCCACCAGGATGAAGCGGGCAGGGTGGGAGAAGGAGATGCCTTCTCGCTCCACCACGTTCACGCCCATGGCTGCCGAATCCAGCAGCAAGTCTACCACATGGTCATCGAGCAGGTTGACCTCGTCCACGTATAAAAGGCCACGGTTGGCGGCGGCCAGCACTCCGGGCTCGAAGTGACGCTCGCCCTTTTTGATGGCCAGCTCAATGTCCAGGGTGCCCACCACTCGGTCCTCGGTAGCGCTGACCGGCAGGTCCACAAAGCGGGTCTTGCGGCGGGCTACAGGCAGTTCCTCTCCGCGCTCCACTCGCTCGCGACAATCGTCGCAGAGGGCTTCAAGCTGGTGCGGGTCGCAGCTAAAAGGACAATCGGCTACCACTTCGATCTCTGGCAGGAGGGCGGCCAAGGCGCGGGCAGCGGTGGACTTAGCTGTGCCCCGCTCGCCGCGGATCAACACCCCGCCGATCTGGGGGCTGATGGCATTTAGGATGAGGGCCATTTTCATTTTTTCCTGGCCCACGATAGCTGTAAAGGGAAAAACAACAGGCATGTCCGCTCCGTTTCATTCGATTGTCTTTGTTGCAGCAATTTAGATTATACTCCATCTTAGGGAAAAAGAAAAGTTGGGAAATTGGGGGTTGACAAATCGGATTTTTTTGGTATAATATTTATTGAGAGCGCTCCCAAAACAGTGGTGGTGGGTGCTGCATTTGCCTTCGGTCGAGGGCTGTCCTCAGGGTGCTTTCTGGGAGCGCTCCCAGGAGGGCTGATGTCCCCTACCCTTGAAGAAGTAGCTAAATTAGCTGGCGTCTCTCGCTCTACTGTCTCCCGAGTCATCAACAACCGCCCCAACGTCCGCCCCGAAGTGCGAGAACGGGTGTGGCGGATTATCCGGGAAGTTGGCTATCAACCTCACGCTGCTGCTCGCAGCCTGGCCACCAATCGCGCCCAAATCATCGGGATGCTCATCCCCGAGTCAGTATCCACTCTTTTCACTGACCCCTTTTTTGCCCTCTTGCTGCGCGGGGCTACCGAAACCTGTAACTCCCATCAATATCAACTCATCCTCTCCCTTTTTACCGCTAACACTGACCGGCAAGAGATGTATCACCGGATCCTGCGCAGTAATTCCCTGGACGGGGCAATTGTGGCCTCGGCCTCGCTAGACGACCCTCTCATCCCCAATTTGCTCCGCGATCGTGTTCCTTTTATCTCAATAGGGCGATATCCCGATGAACGCGTCCACTATGTGGACGTGGATAACATCGGGGGGGCACGGATGGCAGTGGAGCATCTGATGCGTCTGGGACATCGGCGCATCGCCACTATCACCGGCTCGCTGGATATGGTGGCCAGCCAGGACCGGCTGACTGGTTACCGTCAAGCGCTGGAAGCACGGGGCATTCCTGTGGAGGAAGAGCTGATCGTGGAGGGGGATTTCACCGAGAGTGGTGGTATGGCAGCTATGCAGCGATTGCTGCCAGCATCTCCTAGTGCGGTTTTCGTGGCCAGCGATATGATGGCCATTGGTGCTCTTAAAGCGCTGCGCCAGGCAGGCTTGCAGGTTCCTCAAGATGTAGCTCTGGTGAGCTTCGATGATATCCCTCTTGCCTCGGCAATTGAACCACCCTTGACTACTGTGCGCCAACCGATTGAACGCATGGGCTCCATGGCGGTGGAGGTGCTGCTCAGTGTGTTGGAGACCTCCCCCCAAGAAGAAGCCCCTACCCAGAGGATTGTTTTGCCCACAGAACTGGTGATCAGGGCTTCTTGCGGGTCCGACTTGAGCCGGCCATGAAGAAAGGAGGTGGAGAGGGGAAAAAACAAACAATGCGGGAAGAAGGGGTGAAAGCGTACAGGTCTTCACCCCCAGTTGGCGTAGGGAGAGGGAAGACCTGCACGCGGGCTCTGTGTGGAGCAAAGTCCACACATGATGTATAGTTTACCAGAGTATTCTCATCAAGTTAAGGAGGGAAGGAAATGCGTAAGCTAGCTGTGTTCCTAAGCCTGCTGGTAGTTCTGAGCCTGGTGCTCTCGGCCTGCGCCGCACCTACCCCTGTGGTGATCGAAAAGGAGGTGCCCGTCGAGAAAGAGGTAGTTAAGACGGTCGTGGTCGAGAAGGAAAAGGTCGTCGAGAAGCCGGTGGTCGAGACCGTGGTGGTCGAGAAGGTCGTTAAGGAGACTGTGGTGGTCGAGAAAGAGGTAGTGGTTGAGGTGACGCCTGTACCTGAGGTCGTTACCTACCCCCGCAACGAGACCCTCTACACCAGCGGGAAGCAGTGGGGGCCGCCTCCGTCTTGGAACCCGCTTCAGGGTGGTGATACCGCCATGGGCGTCATCGGGCTTTGTTTTGAGACGCTTTTCCTCTACGACCCCCTGAAGAACGAGTATATCCCTTGGCTGGCGGAGAGCGGGGAGTGGACCGCTGACAACGTCTACGAGGCCAAGATCCGCCAGGGTATCGAGTGGGAGGATGGTGAGCCCCTGACCGCCGCCGATGTGGTCTTCTCCCTTGAGGTGCGCAAGATCCCCGGCACCAGCTACAATTACATCTGGGACTGGCTGGAGACAGTGGAAGCGGTGGATGACTACACTGTCCGCTTCACCTTCTCCGACCCCAGGTACCAGGAGTGGGGCTATGTTACGTATTCACTGACCATCGTCCCCAAGCACGTCTGGGAGGGCCGCTCTGATGAGGAGATCACCACCAGCCAGGGCGTGCCCCCGGTGTGCTCCGGCGCCTATGTCTACGAGACCCACTCCGAAGACCGTATGGTCTGGAAGCGGAACGAGAATTGGTGGGCGAAGGATCTCCTGGGGCTCTCCGTCGGTCCCAAGTACATCGTGGATATCGTCAACCCCAGCAACAACGTGGCTCTGGGCCTCTTCCTGAAAGGCGAAATGGACCTGAGCAACAACTTCCTGCCGGGCATCGCTACCCTGGTAGAGGGCGGCTATGGTGTAAAGACCTGGTACGACGACCCACCATACATGCTCGGTGCGAACACCGCCTTCCTGTTCATGAACACCAGGAAGAAGCCCATGGATGACGTGGCGTTCCGCAAGGCACTGGCCTACGCCATCGACGTGGACGAGATCGTTACCAAGGTGTACGGCAACATCGTCCAGAAGGCCAATCCCACCGGGTTGCTGCCGGTTTGGGAACAGTATGTAGACCAGGACGTGGTGGAGGAACTGGGCTTCACCTATGATCCTGACAAGGCCAAGGAAATCCTGGCCGAGGCTGGCTACAAAGACGTGGATGGGGATGGCTTCGTGGAGACTCCCGATGGCTCCAAGATCGAACTGAAGCTCATCGTGCCCTTCGGGTGGACCGACTGGATGGAGTCCATCAAGGTTGTCGCCAACGGCGCTCAGGCCGTGGGGATCAATCTGCAGCCGGAGTTCCCCGACTTCCCCTCCTATTGGGAGATGGTTCCGGGCGGCACCTTTGATATGGCCATCAACAACTTCGGCTCCAACCTGAGCAGCACCCCGTGGACTTTCTACAACTGGGTCTTCAACCATCCTCTCCAGGATACGATGTTCAACGGAAACTTCGGCCGCTATGAGAACCCCGAAGTGTTTGACTTGGTGGACCAACTGGACCGGGTGCCCGTGGAGGATATCGAGGGCATGAAGGAGATCATATCCCAGATCCAGCGCATCCAGTTGACCGAAATGCCGGCCATCCCGCTGTGGTACAATGGCTTGTGGGCCCAGTGGAACGAGACATACTGGACCGGCTGGCCGTCGGCCGCAGAGGGGGCGTCTAAGAATCTGCCGTGCACCTGGGTCGGCTACTGGAACATGACCGCTATCCTAATGCTCACCGAACTGGAGCCAGTCGAGTAGTGGCTGTTCACTGCCACTCCGCCCCTCCCTCCGGGGAGGGGCGGTTTTTACTGAAGCCGAACCATTCTGAAGATTTGTTATCCAGGGGGTATCATGTCGCGTTATCTGGGTAGGAAACTGGTCATTTATATTCTCACCTTCTTTCTAGCAGTAACTATAGACTGGTTGATCCCACGTCTAATGCCCGGCGATCCGATCAATGTGATGATCAGCAGGCTTGGACCCCGCAACCCAGAGGAGGTGCAACTGCTGCGCGATTACTACCTTCGGCTCTTTGCTCTGGATGTTCCGATGTGGCAGCAGTACGTCAACTTTTGGAAATCAGTGTTCCATGGCGATTTGGGAAGGAGTACTCTGTATTTCCCACGGCCGGTGCTGGATATCATCAAAAGGTCTGTGCCCTATGACATCTTCCTGCTGTTACCGGCGATTTTAACCAGTTGGTTTGCCGGGAACAATTTTGGGGCCATTGCCGCCCGACGCCGCTGGCTGGACAATACGGTGCTTCCCATGGGGTATATCCTCACGGCCATGCCGTATATGTGGCTTGCTCTTCTCCTGGCCTGGTCGCTGGGGATCGTTGCCGGTTGGTTTCCCATTGCCGGTGCGTACAGTTTTGAGTTGCGCCCGCATCTTTCCATATTGTTTATTAAGGACCTCTTATGGCATTGGTTCCTACCCTTTTTGTCTTTGTTTATGGTCATGTTTGGGGGATGGGCTATCGGGATGAGAAATATGATTATCTACGAATTGGAGGCCGATTATTCCCGTTACCTGGAGACCCTGGGGGCACCCTCTGGCCTGATTCGCCGGTATGCTTTCCGCAATGCGCTCCTCCCACAGATTACCGGTCTGGCTCTGCAACTGGGGACAATTGTAGCCGGTGCGGTAGGGACCGAAGTGGCATTTGCCTATCCCGGAATCGGCAACCTGATCGTGCAAGCGATCCAGAATCAGGACTACTTTTTGATTCAGGGTTGTTTCTTGTTCGTCGTCCTGGGTGTGTTGGTAGCTAACTTCCTTATCGATATCGTTTACGTCATTGTGGACCCGCGCACGCGGTTAGGGATGGCAGGGGAGGTGGCATAATGAAGCTGAAAGAGAGAAGCGAATTCCTGTACTTCGCCTGGGAAAATAAGAAACTGCGGATTGGCGTCTCTATTATCCTTTTCTTTTTGATATTCGCCATCGTAGGCCCGGATCTGGCCAAATATCCCCCCCTGGAGTATGTGGAAGCGGCCGCGTTCCCTCCCTCAAGGGAACACTGGTTCGGGACGACGATCTTTGGTCAGGACGTGTTCTCGCAGTTTGTCCATGGCCTGAAGGCAACGTTCGTTGTTGGCTTGATTGGGGGCAGCCTCGGCACACTGCTTGGAATTGTGATCGGCTTTACTGCAGGTTATCGCGGCGGGATGGTGGATGAGATTCTCAATTTGATCACCAACGTTGTGCTCACCATTCCCAGCTTGGCGGTGCTAATTATTGTCGCCGCCTATCTCACCGTGCGGGGCATCCTGACAGAGAGCCTCTTGATCGGGTTGACGTCCTGGCCGTGGGCAGCCCGGGCAATTCGGGCACAGACTTTTTCCTTGCGAGTGCGGGAATATGTAGATATGGCCCGGATCAGTGGAATGAAAGCCTGGCGGATCATATTCGGCGAAATCGCGCCGAATATGATGTCCTATCTGCTCCTGGTGTACATCCTCCAGTTTGGTGGCGCCATTCTGTACGCTGCCTCCTTGGATTTCATCGGCCTGGGGCCGACGAATGCGGTTTCCCTCGGCTTGATGATGAACTATGCGCTTCTCTGGGCCGCCCTCCCTCTGGGGATATGGTGGTGGTTTGTGCCGCCGGGCGCAGCCATAACGGCTATTGTGGGAGCGTTGTACGTCACCAATGTAGGACTGGACGAGGTCTTCAATCCCAAACTTCGGGAGATGTGATACTATGACCTTGCAAGTGGAGAATCTCACCCTGTACTATCGGACGCTTCGGGGGGATGCCCGTGCCTTGGAGGATGCGACGTTTACGATGGTTGATGGGGAGATTATGGGGGTGGCAGGCGAGTCTGGCTGTGGGAAGACCACCTTGGGCCATGGAATCGTCCTCCTGAAGCCCCCGATGAAGTTCGTGCGCGGTCGGGTGGTCTTGGATGGCGAGGAACTGCCCATCTGGGATACGGAGGCGATGAAGAAATTCCGCTTCCGGAAAATCGCCATCATCCCTCAATACGCGATGAACGCGCTCAACCCAACTCGCAAAATCGGTAAGATGATCTCCGAAATACTTCGGTCCCGCGGAGTGAACTTCAAGAGCATCGAACCCGAACTGAAGCGACGGCTTGATTTGGTGGGTCTCACGTACGATGTGCTGGATATGTATCCGATAGAACTCTCTGGAGGAATGAAGCAGCGAGTGGTATTGGTGCTCTCCACGCTTCTGAACCCCTCCGTGCTCATCGCCGACGAGATTACCTCAGCGCTGGATGTCTCCACCCAAAAGGCAGTGATGGAAATGCTGGTGGGCTTCCGGGACCGCAGGATTGTCAAGAGCATCATGGTGATCACCCACGATATTTCCATCCTCTACCAGGTTGCCGATTCTATCATGGTTATGTACGCCGGGCAATTGGCCGAGAAGGCCTCAACCGAGGTGATCATCCATCAGCCGCGACATCCGTATACGAAACTGCTCATCAGTTCGCTACCCAAAGTAGGAGTGCGGTACACCGAGACCCAGTTGAGAGGTATTCCTGGCAGTCCTCCGCCACTGTTGGACCCGCCTCCAGGCTGTCGTTTTCAGGAGCGCTGCCCTGTTGCCTTTGACAAATGTCGGGAGGTGCCTCCGTTTCTGGAACTTGAACCGGGTCATTTTGTGGCTTGCTGGAGGGAGTTCTGAACGATGATGCGGCTGGATAAGGTCTCCAAAGTCTATCGAATCGGTGCGTTTGGCGGGAAAAAACTCCCCGCTGTGTGCGATGTCAGTTTTGACATCCGGGACACAGAAGTCGTCTCCCTGATCGGCGAGAGCGGTAGCGGAAAGACCACCATCGGTAGGATGATCCTGCGGCTCATCCCCATCACCTCAGGCAAAATCTGGTTCAACGATGTGGATATTTCCACTCTCAAAGGGGCCGCTTTGAAGGAGTACTACCGAAAGGTGCAAGGGGTTTTCCAGGACCCCTACGGGTCGTATAACCCGATTTTCAAGGCCGACCGGATTTTCCATATCATCCGGCGCGAGTTCTTCCCCGATATCCCTCAAGCTGAGTGGGATGAGAAAGTGGAGAGGGCACTGACATCCGTGGGCCTGAATCCGCGGCAGGTGCTGAACAAGTTCCCCCACCAACTCAGCGGGGGCCAGGTTCAGCGCTTTCTCATTGCTCGCGCCCTGTTGCTGGATATCGAGTTTCTAGTAGCCGATGAGATCATCAGCATGCTCGATGCCTCCACGCGCATTGACGTGCTCAACCTGTTGGCAGACCTCAAGGCCCGTGGTCTGTCCATCCTCTTCATCACCCACGATCTCTCGCTGGGGTACTATATAAGCGACAGGTCGGTTATCCTCTATCGCGGGTATGTGGTGGAGAAGGGCTCTACGGAAAAGATATATTCCCACCCCCTTCATCCCTACACCAAGATGCTCATGGCTTCCGTCCCGCGCCTGGACAGGAAGTGGGAAGAGGTGGATGTGGAGCTGAAAGCCAAGCAGGTGGAACTGAGTGGTGGCTGTGTCTATTACGAGCGGTGTCCAAAGGCGGACGCACGCTGTCATAGGCAGCGGCCCACGCTAGTGGAGGTGGAAGATGGGCATTCTGTGGCCTGTTTTCACGTCTAAGAGAGCCCTGCATAGTTTCTAGAACAATATTTTGTTTTTGCTATTGAGGGGCGTCTCCGCCCATGCGCATCAAGTTAAGGTTATGTTATGCTCACCAAGGGCGCGCGGCGATGAAGTCGCCGCGCTATGGAGCTTCCGCCCGATGAAATCGGGTTCAAGAACCCCATTTCACGGGGTGACAGCTCCGTAGCCGTGGCAATTCATGCCACGGCGGAGTTGGCTAGCAGCCGTTCTTCCGCAGGCAACTGTCTTAGCTTGATGCCTATGGGCGAGGATGCCCCTTGACGGCTTAAGCGTGGGAAGAATCCGCAGATCCTGTGAATCCGCGTTCTCATAAGCAGAGGAGAAAGCATGTCTAAGACGAGGATCATCGGCCCCGAACTACCCAACATCCCTTGGGAAGAGCGCCCTCCGGAGTGCAGCGACGTGGTTTGGCGCTGCTCGCAGAATCCGATCATCCCGCGGGATCTGATTCCCTCATCCAACAGCATCTTTAACTCGGCGGTGGTGCCATATCAGGGGGAGTTCCGGGGCGTGTTCCGCTGCGACGACAAACGCCGCGCCATGCAGCTTCACGCCGGGCGCAGCAAGGACGGGATGCACTGGGAGATCGAGAACGAGCGCATCCGCTTCCAGCCGGCCCCAGGCGTCGAACCCTTTCCGTGGGAATACGGATACGACCCGCGGGTTTGCTGGATCGAGGACCGCTACTACGTCACCTGGTGCAACGGCTTCGGCGGCTGGCCGACTATCGGCGTGGCCTACACCTATGATTTCGAGACCTTCTATCAGATGGAGAATGCCTTCCTGCCCTACAACCGCAATGGTGTTCTGTTCCCTCGTCGTATCAACGGCAACTTCGCTATGCTCAGCCGCCCCAGCGACCGGGGACACACCCCCTTTGGCGATATCTACTACTCCGAGAGCCCCGATATGATCCACTGGGGCCGGCACCGCTTGGTGATGCAGCCCGCTGGCGGCTGGCAGAGCACCAAGATCGGGGCCGGCCCTGTCCCCATCGAGACCACTGAGGGCTGGCTACTGTTCTACCACGGGGTGCTGACCTCTTGTAACGGCTTCGTTTACTCGATGGGCGCCGCGCTGCTGGACCTCGATCGGCCCTGGAGAGTGCTCTACCGCACGGAGCCGTACCTGCTGCACCCTAAGGAGCTCTACGAGCAGATTGGCGACGTGCCCAACGTGGTCTTCCCCTCCGCCGCCCTGGCCGATGCCGCCACCGGACGCATCGCCATCTACTATGGCGCGGCGGACACGGTGATCTGCCTGGCCTTTGCGAAGTTAGACGAGCTGATGGATTTCATCAAAGAGAATTCTCTCTGAAGGATCAAGGCAGGGATCTGAGGGGCGGGAGGAAACTGGCTACGCCAACCACTGCCCCGGCGCTTACTAGCCTCGATTCTACGCCGACAAAGATGCGGGACTTTGAGATGGCCGAAGGTCTCCTGACCGAGACATGGTGGGCTCGGCGAGGACACCTTCGCCCATCATGGGAACGGAGCTAATCATCTCTGACCCGCAAAGGAGATGTAGAGTGAGTGCATTGAAAATCTGTGTCATCGGCGGGGGCAGTACCTATACCCCCGAGCTCATCGAAGGCTTCATCCAGAGGCGAGATGAATTGCCGGTAACCACCATCGCCCTGATGGACATTGACGAGGAGCGGTTGCGGTTGGTGGGCGGGCTGGCCGAGCGTATGTTGCGCGCCGCCGAGGCCGACATCGGGCTGAAGCTTACGACCCGACGGCGAGAAGCCATGGAGGGAGCCGACTACGTCATCACCCAGATCCGGGTGGGCGGGATGGCCTGCCGCATCCAGGATGAGCGCATCCCCCTGCGGTTTGGCGTGGTGGGCCAGGAGACCACCGGCCCCGGTGGCTTCGCCAAGGCGCTGCGCACCATCCCTGTGCTCCTGGACATCGCCCGCGACGTGGCCGAGGTGACGCCAGGAGCTCACCTCGTCAACTTCACTAACCCCTCAGGCATCGTCACCGAGGCCCTGCTCAAGTATACCGACGTCCCGACCATCGGCCTGTGCAATTCGCCTTTCGGGTTTCAGCAGGGCATCGCCCAACAATTGGGTGTGGCCCCTGAGCGCATCCAGTTGGACTACGTCGGGCTGAACCATCTTAGCTGGATTCGCGGCGTGAAGTTGGACGGCGAGGACGTTTTCGATCAGGTGCTGGAGGCCGCCATTACTCGGGCCCGGGCGGGCGAATCGCTCTTCTCGCCAGAACTCCTGGAAACGCTAGGCATGATCCCCAGCTACTACCTGAATTACTACTACAATCACGATCGGGTGGTGGCTGAGCAGCGCCGGGCGGGGAAAACGCGGGGGGAGGTGGTGCAGGAGATCGAAGCTGAGCTACTGAGATTGTACGCCGACCCCAACCTGAAGCATAAACCCAAGCTGTTGAAGAAGCGGGGCGGGGCTCACTACTCCACCGTTGCCGTAGCCGTCATCAGCGCCATCTATCGCGATGCCAGCGAGGTGCACATCGTCAACACGCGCAACAACGGCGCCCTGCCCGATCTCCCCCCACACTGCGTGGTGGAGCTGCCCTCGGTGATCAACCGAGGCGGCGCCCAGGCGCTTCCCGTGGCCCCCATGCCTCCCTCCATTCGGGGCCTGGCCCAGGCCGTCAAAGCCTATGAGGAACTGACGGTGCGAGCGGCAGTGGAGGGAGACGAACGGACAGCTTTACAAGCGCTTCTGGCTCATCCCTTGGTGCCCTCCTTTGCCGTAGCTCAGGAGCTGTGGGCGGCCATCAAGGAGGCCAACCGGGCTTACCTGCCGCAGTTCGACTTGGGTTGAGTAGCCGAAGGCGTACCGAAACCGGGAAGGACATGGGTCTCGTTCTGGGTGTAGACGCTGGCGCAACCAAGACCTTCGCCCTGATCGCCGACGAGAGGGGCCGCATCCTGGGCTTCGGCCAGGGTGGACCGGGCAATCACCAGGTGGCCGGGCCGGAGCCGGCCCTGGCGGAGATCCGACGGGCCTGCGAGGAGGCTCTGGCTCGGGCCGGGGCGTCTCCTCCTGTGGAGCTCGGCTTCTTCGGCCTGGCCGGAGCTGACCTGCCTGTGGACTTCGCCCTCCTCACCCCGGCCATCGAAGACATGGGCCTGGCCCAGCAGGTGCGCATCAAGAACGATACCATGGTTGCACTGCGGGCTGGCCTCAAGCGCAGTTGGGGGGTGGCTGTCATCTGCGGCACCGGCTTCAACGCCGGCGGCATCGGCCCCGACGGGCGGGAGGTGCAACTGCCGGGCCTGGGAGCGCTGTCGGGCGATTGGGGCGGGGGCGGCGACATCGCCCGGGAGGTGATCCGCCTCATCTGCCGGGCCTGGGACGGGCGGGGCCAGCCCACCATGCTGACGGAGATGGTACTGGAGGCTTTGGGGCTACCCTCGGTGGAGGAGCTCATCTCCCAGCTCTACCAGAGCGAGTTCGACTACTACCCCGGCCAGTTCGATCAGCGCCGCCTGTTGGACTTGGTGCCCCTGGTCTTCGAGGCGGCCTACCAGGGGGATCAGGTGGCCCAGGATCTGCTGGTGCGGGTGGGAACCGAGGTGGGGATCACGGCCAGCGCCATCATCAAGCGACTAGGGGTGGAGGATACCGACGTGGAGGTGGTGCTGGGGGGCAGTGTCTTCAAGGGCAAGGGGCCGTTGCTGGTGGACACCGTGACCCAGGTGGTGCACCGGGTAGCACCTCGGGCCACCATCGTGCTCCCGGAGTTCGAGCCGGTGGTGGGGGCGGTGTTCCTGGCCCTGGAGAGCTTGGGCGTGGGGGTCAACGAGGCCGTCTACGCCAACGTGCGGGCTAGCCTGCCAAGAGGATTGCGGAACGTTCCGTAATCCGCATTCCGCAATAAACTGGGGAGGAACATGGATGCCAACAAATGCTGCATTTCCCTCTGACTTCATCTGGGGGGCTGCCACTTCAGCTTACCAAATCGAGGGGGCCTGGGACGAGGATGGCAAAGGTGAGAGTATCTGGGATCGCTTCTGCCACACGCCTGGCAAAACCGAGAATGGTGACACGGGCGACGTCGCCTGCGATCACTATCACCGCTGGCGAGGGGACGTGGCCCTGATGCAGGAGATCGGCCTGCGGGCCTACCGCTTCTCCATCGCCTGGCCGCGCCTGCTGCCGGAGGGTCGGGGGCGCGTAAACCAACCGGGGATGGACTTCTACGACCGCCTGGTGGATGCGCTGCTCGAAGCGGGAATCGAGCCTTTCGTCACCCTCTACCACTGGGACCTGCCCCAGGCCTTGCAAGACGGGGGCGGCTGGCCGGCCCGGACCACTGCCGAAGCCTTTGTGGAGTATGCCGACCTGGCTTCCCGCACCTTAGGCGACCGGGTGAGGCACTGGATGACTCTCAACGAGCCTTACGTAAGCGCATTTACCGGGTACCTGAAGGGACACCACGCGCCAGGCCACACCGATCTCGACGAGGCGCTGGCCGCGGCGCATCATCTGTTGCTGGCCCACGGCTGGGCCGCCCCCGTCGTCCGTGGTAACAGTCCGGGCGCGCAAGTCGGCATTGCTCTGAATCTGATCTTCTTCACTCCCGCCTCACCCAGCGCTGCCGACCGGGCAGCGGCTTGGCAGCAAGACGGTATGGTGAACCGTTGGTTTCTCGATCCCCTCGCGGCCAGGGGCTACCCGGCCGACATCGCGCAGCACTATGGGCGCCCCATGGACTTCGTGCGGGCCGGCGACCTGGAGGCGATAGCTGCCCCCCTTGATTTCCTTGGCGTGAACTACTACACGCGGGGTGTGGTGCGGAGCAGCGCGGTGCCCGAGGCCGAGAACGCCCCTCAAACGGTTTTCCCCAACCCGGAGAAAACCGAGATGGGGTGGGAGGTCTATCCGGAGGGTCTTTACTGGATGTTGGGGCGGTTGCATTTTGACTACGGTTTCCCGTCCCTCTATGTCACGGAGAACGGCGCCGCCTACCCGGATCAGCTCGGCCCTGACGGGCAGGTGGATGATGCGGCGCGGGTGACTTACTTGAAAGCCCACTTTGCCCAAGCGGCCAGGGCCATCGCTGCAGGGGTGCCGTTGCGAGGCTACTTCGTCTGGTCGCTGATGGACAACTTCGAGTGGGCCCATGGCTACTCGAAGCGCTTCGGCCTGATCTACGTGGATTATCGGACGCAGCGACGCATCCTCAAAGCCAGCGCTCGCTGGTATCGCCGGGTCATTGCTGCTAACGCTGTGGTAGATTGAGGAAAGTGGCATCAGGCAGCTTTGAGCAGGGCCCAGGCTTGCTTAATTAGTTCGATGAACCCCCTTGGTCCCCGAACCTGGTACACGGGAATGGTGGAGTTCATACCGTAGAGGGGATGATCGGGGAACATTTCCATAATCTTCCTGGCCGCTTGCTCAGGCGAGAGGTTCTGGAGCTCTGGGGCGTCCCAACCAGAGGGGTCCTGCAAGTTTAGCTCTCTCATCACCTGGGCGGCGGTGACGAAGGCTCTGTATTCCTGCTCAAACGAATCGGAGACGTGCCTCTGCTCGATGTGGGATGCCTCGTGAGCCAGGCTGTTGATGAGGGTAGGGCGATGCTGTAGCGCTTCCCTGCCGATGATGACGAGCCGAAGCAGGTTGATGGTCATCGAGCTCCTGCCCAGCTTGCCGCTGGGGTCCACGACGAAACGGGTACCACGCTGAGCGCAAGAGTCGGCCAGCCGGCGGCCAGTTGGGGAACTCATCATCTCCTCAAAGGCTTCCTTCAACGGCGATGGTATGCGCTGAGCAAGGAATTTCTGAGCTGTCATCGTCATTCTAGTTATCCTCCCATCACCTCGGCCACGAAATCATGGGCGAGGGATCGGAACTGTCCCCAGTCTTTCCATTTTCCTTCTAAACGCCGTAAACTATCCGCCACTGTTGCTAGCTCTCTCGCAGGCACGCGACGGAACGATGTTATGTGTTCCTCGTGGTCTTGGGCAGCCAGCTCCTCTTTATCCCCTTCCACCAGGAAGACATAGGAGACGAACGGCAGCTTTGTCTCCCCGCAGCAAAATTCGTACTCCAAGATGCCAAGGCAGCGTTTAATTTTTATTTGCAAGCCCATCTCCTCGTGGGCTTCCCGATGCAGAGCGTGCAAGACACTCTCGTCCCACTTCACCCCGCCGCTGGGCAGGCGATAAATCCCCGGAGGATAGAAATCCTTGGTGTGCAAGACCACGCCATTAGGGTACTCGACGACCAACACGACCTCACCCCGGCACTTTGTGGTCAGCTTATCGCGCCAGTACTCGAATTGCTCCCTGTCCATCTCGACAGAATAGCTGCCTCGCTGGATAGGGCCGTATCGTCTGGCTAACTCTTCGATCTCTTCTAGGTTGATCAGGCTTTCGATGTCCAATTCACCACCTGCCTGCCATCAACAGCCTCACTATGCCCCCCCTAGCGTTGGCTGAGGACCATCACGAAGTGGGCCACGGCCTGGCCGGCCTCCTTGAGCAGTTTCGGGTCCAGGTGATCCAGCGTATCGGCTGAGGTGCCGGAGAGATCATCCCCTGGCCGCGTCACCACCAAGCCCTGATAGGACTTGTCGGCCTGGGGGTTGCTGTAGCTCAGGCGGCTGTAGTTGGAGACAAAAAAGAACAGCCAGTCGTCCAGTGGCTGTGTGCGGACGCCGAAGCGACGCGCGCTCTGATCGAAGGCTCGGGCCGGGCCGGTCCCCGCTTCCAGGCGGGCCAGACGCGACTCGCCCGCTCCCAGCCCATGGACGATCACTGCTGTCCAGATGTCTGAGCGGGAGGTCGGGAAGACCGGGTTGGTGACGAATTGGCTGCCTCCCCCTGCATCGAAGGCTGCAAAGACCACCGTGCGTTTGGGGATCAGCTCCAGGTCGTGCATCAGCCGGGCCGTCTCCAGCAAAATGGCGACTCCGCTGGCGTTGTCGTCGGCGCCGGGGTAGACCGCTCCATCCTGCGGGGGGCGTCCGGTGTAAGTGGCGGCCAGCAGGATGCGTTCCCCCTGGCTTTCCCCACCCAGGCCGGGGATGTAGCCGATGATGTTGGTCGCCGACACTTCCTCGTACAGCAGCCCGTATGTCAGCCGGGCCCGCAGGCCGGTAGGCAACATAATCTGCTCCCCGGCCTTCATTGCTGCCTGTAGTTTCTCCAGGTCCATCCCTGCCTCGGCCAGCAGTTGGCGGGCAGCGGACTCCCCGATGAGGAGGTTGGGGAAGGAGGGCAAGGAGTCTATGCCGATGAAGCGGCCCCGGTCAAAGGGGGGAGCCTGATCGTTGTCAGCCAGTTCGTCGTCGGGCACCAGGCGGAGCACGGCCAAG
>CAZRSI010000006.1:22231-26688 GCA_964602575.1 uncultured Anaerolineae bacterium | reverse complement strand
CCCGACGGCACGGTGGCCCTGCGAGGTGTGGATTTCGACGTCGGGAGGGGGGAGATTGTCGGGCTGCTGGGCGAGAACGGCGCTGGAAAGACAACCCTCATGAAGATCCTCTCCGGCCTCTTGCCACTAACCAGCGGGGAGATCCACGTGGACGGCAAACGGGTGACCTTCAGGAATCCCTCCGACGCCCTCGGACTCGGAATAGGGATGGTCCACCAGGTCTTTGCCCTGGTACCGCCTTACACCGCCACCGAGAACATCCTCCTCGGCCAGGAAGCCGCCGGTCCCCTTTCCTTTCTCGACCTGGACACGGCCAGGAAACGGCTGGCCGAGCTGGCCGAGGAGACGGGGTTGCAGGCCCCGCTGGACACGCCCATCGAGTTGCTTCCGGTGGGCGTCCGGCAAAGAGTTGAGATTCTGAAGGTGCTCTACAGAGGCACAGATGTCCTGATCCTTGACGAACCCACCTCTTCTCTGACTCCTTTGGAGGTGGACGAGCTTTTCCGCTTCATGCGCCGACTAAAGGAGGCGGGGAAGGCCATCGTCTTCATCACCCACAAGCTGAGGGAGGTGCTCGAGATATCCGATCGAATCGTCGTCCTCAGAAACGGCCTCGTCACGGGGAGGGTGCCCACCAAAGAGGCTACCCCCCAGAAGCTGGCAGTGATGATGGTCGGTAGAGAGGTGGTGCCGCGGGTGACCAGGGAGGAGAAAGAGCCCGGTGAAGCTGTGCTCTCGGTCAAGGACTTGCAGGTCCTGGACGATTCCGGCGGTATGGCAGTTAAGAACCTATCATTTGAGGTGAAGGCGGGCGAGATCTTCGGCGTGGCCGGTGTGGAGGGCAACGGCCAAAGCGAGCTCGTCCAGGCGTTGACCGGGCTCAGACCACCGAAAAGCGGCGAACTCCATCTTAACGGCAGGGATGTCATCCGATTCGACCCGAAAGAGCTCTACAGAATGGGGATCTGTCACATCCCAGAGGATACCGTTCGGTTCGGGCTGGCGCTGAATTTCGACGTGGCCGAGAACAGTATCCTGGGAAGGCAATGGGAGCCGGAATTCCTGCTTGGGCTGGGCCGTCTGAACGGGAAGAGAATCATGGAGTATGCCAGGAAGCTGGTGGAAACCTTCAATGTGGTCACCCCCAGCCTGAAAACTGTGGCCAGAAGTCTCAGCGGTGGAAACCGCCAGAGACTCGTGGTGGGCAGGGAGCTGAGTAAGGAACCGGCCCTTGTAGTGGCTGCTCATCCGACACGAGGGCTAGACATCGCCTCCACTATGTACATCAGGGAGCTCCTCGTCAAAATGAGGGACGAGGGCAAAGGCGTTCTCCTCATCTCGGCCGACCTGGACGAGATCATGGAGCTGAGCGACCGGATTGCAGTGATGTATGAGGGTGAGTTCCTGGGTGTTGGAAAAGCCGAAGAACTCAGCCGGGAGGAGATCGGGATGATGATGGGAGGGATTAAGCCAAGGAGCAAGGGAGTGGGGGAGTAGGGGAGCGGAGGGGTGGAGGAGACATTTCTCCTCTGCACCTCAGCACCTCTGCTCGTAGATAGGAGGTGCACGGATGAAGGAAGCAACAACATCTGGCAGCGTGGTGAAGGAAGCTGTTCAGCCGGCGGAGTTGGCAGTCGAGGTAGCCCAGCTATGGCCGTCCCAGGGGCAGTGGACGGAGGCGGACTATTTTGCCCTGCCGGATACAAACCGGTTTATCGAGCTATCAGAAGGAGAGCTGATCATGCCACCGCATCCAACCCATACTCATCAGCAGATAGTTGGTAAACTATACCGAGCTATGTATGATTTCGTAGCTGAGCGCGACTTAGGCACCGTACAGTTTGGCCCTCTGCCAGTCCGCCTCTGGCCGGGCAAGATTCGCGAGCCGGACATCCTGTTTGTGGCCAGGGAACACAGTGACCGCATCGGTGAGCAGGCCTACGGCCCGCCGGACCTGGTGGTGGAGGTGCTCTCTCCCGGCACCCGACGCACCGATCGGTTGGATAAGACAGTGGAGTACGCGCGGGCCGGAGTACGGGAGTACTGGATTGTGGATCCCCATGGACAGGCGGTGGAAGTCTTCATCCTTCGAGAGGGAGCTTATGAACTGTTGGGGAAGTGGGATAGAGGTGAGGAAGCTTGTTCGGAGGTGTTGGCCGGCTTTAAGATAGCTGTGGATGAGGTGTTCGTTGAGAAACCTTCACAGGAGGATCACAGTGAAACTCCCTGATGTCATCACTCGCGCACGTCCCCTGTTTGAGTCGCTCGTTACCATCCTCATAGGCTTGATCGCTGGCGCCCTGTTAATGATCCCCTTTGGCTATGATCCGCTGAAGGCATATCCGGCCCTGTTTAAAGGGGCCTTTGGCAGCTTATCTGATATTATGGAAACATTGGCCTTTGCCACTCCGCTGATGCTTACAGCGGTCACTTTCGCTGTGGGGGTGAAGACGGGTCTGTTCAATATTGGTGCCGAGGGGCAGATGTACCTGGGGGCTATAGGAGCTACCGCTATCGCCGGCTTGATCCCTCTTCCCCCAGGCCTCCATCTGGCCGTGGCCACTCTTTTTGCCATGCTCCTGGGTGCTCTCTGGGCTCTTCCCCCTGCCCTCCTCAAGATATGGAGAGGCGTGCACGAGGTTATCTCCACCATCATGTTCAACTGGATAGCCACCCACCTCTCCATGTACATCGCCATCTACTACCTGGCGGAGCCAGGAAGGGCAGAGAGGACGGTACCCGCCCTGCCCAGTGCTCGCTACCCTATCTTGATGGAAGGATCCACCCTGACGGCGGTGATCCTCGTGGCCCTGGCCTTCTGCGTCGGGGTTTACATTTACTTGTGGGGCACAAAGGCGGGCTACGAGCTTCGGTTGGTGGGAGAGAACCCGGAGGCCGCCCGCTACGCAGGAGTTGACCACCGGCGAGCGCTGGTCCTCAGCTTCGCCATCGGAGGTCTGGCGGCTGGCCTTGCCGGAGCGAGCCAGATCATAGGCCGCCCCCCCACCTGGTCCCTCTATGCTACCCTGGGCAATGTCACCACCCTGGGCTTCGACGGAATCGGAGTCGCCTTGATAGGAAGAAATCATCCCATTGGGGGAGTCTTCGCAGCCATCCTCTACGGAGCACTGCAGCACGGCGGCCGATACATGGAGTACCATGCTGGAGTGAGTTCTGAGCTCGTGCGGGCCATCAATGGCCTCATCGTTATCGCCCTTGCCGTTCCGGAGGTATGGGCCATCATCAGTAGGAGGTTAAAGCGATGAAGTTCCTTTCACGCCTCAGCGGGGAAAGAGGATTTTGGATAATTATTGTCCTGATTTTGATCGCCCTGGCCGTTTTGGGGATAGAAAAGGCCGGCCTGAAGCCGATCTCGCTTCTGGAGGCCGCATTGCTGGCCATGACGCCACTGGCCTTAACGGCGGTGGGGGAGTGCATCAATGAAAAGGCCGGTGTGATCAACATCGGTCTGGAAGGAATTCTCCTCATAACCGCCGCGGTGGGAGTCTGGGGGGCGGAACTCTTCGGGAACGGGATCACGGGGCTTCTGGTGGGGATGGTAACAGGAGCGTTCATCGGTTTTCTCTTTGGGCTGGTGAGCGTCTACGGTAGGGCAGACCAGGTCGTTGCGGGGATGGGGATCAACATATTTGCTCTGGGCTTCGTCCCTTATCTCCTGATGGCTATCTGGGCCTTCCCCGGCATCCACATGTTCCGGCGGGAGCTCATGGTGCGCCCGATGTACACCTTCTTCGGGCGATTGAGCCCAGTGACCGCCGCTGCCATTGTATTCACCATCCTGGCCCACATCCTTCTACATAAAACGGTACTGGGATTCAGGATAAGGGCCGCTGGGGAGAAGCCAGAGGCCGCCGACGTGGCTGGAGTAAGGATTGATCGCATTCGAATCCTCACCAGCACCATCGGCGGAGCGCTGTGCGGCCTGGGCGGGGCTTTTTTGCCCCTGGCCTGGTTTGGGGGCGTCACAAAAGAAATGGCTGCTGGCAGGGGCTTCATCGCCCTGGCCTGCGTGGTGTTCGCCGGATTGGAACCGTTGTTAGCCCTGGCCGCCGCCTTTATCTTCGGCTTCACCGAGGGCTTTGGCTATTCCGTAGCGATAACGCCGGGGGTCAAAGAGGTCATTCCCTTCTATTTTGTGAACATGATCCCCTACATAACCACCCTTCTGGTGGTAACCCTCTTCATCGGCAGGAGGAGGTTTCCTGCCGCCAGCGGCCAGCCATACAGCAGAGAATAACGATTTGAGAGGGGAATAAGGAAGGTACTTATGACGGTCATTCAGAAAAAAGTCAGGTTGGTTGGATCGAGCGGTGAAGAGACCTTGCTGGTTATCTTTGATTCAGGACCTACGTATTCCTGCACCCAGCCTGAGCTGGCAGAGAGGCTAGAAGTTGTATTGCCTCTTCCTGAGCCGATGAGTTTTACCACAGCCAAGG
>CAZRSI010000006.1:4249-22131 GCA_964602575.1 uncultured Anaerolineae bacterium | reverse complement strand
GGAGGTATCACTCCACCATCATCTGGAATGAGCAGAACATCTCCAGGCGAACAGCATGGGGCTCGTGGCTCAGCGCCTCGGCCCCCTACGTGATCGCTCCGGTTGAGGTCATCCTTGTGCTTTACAAAAAGCAGTGGAAGATGACAAGCGGAAGCAGGCAATCCGATATCACCAGGGAGGAATTCATAGAATGGAGCAACGGGGTGTGGAACTTCAGCGGCGAGAGCAGGAATAGAGTGGGCCATCCAGCTCCCTTTCCGGTGGAATTGCCGAGGAGATGTATCAAGCTATTTACGTTTGTAGGTGATACCGTGCTCGATCCTTTTCTTGGCAGTGGCTCAACGCTTATTGCTTGCGTGGAGACAGATAGAAAGGGACTCGGGATCGAGATTGATAGACACTATTGTGAAATAGCCAAGCAAAGGCTGATTGCTGAAGGACGACTAGCCCCAGGAAAATCCCTTCGAACTTGACGAACGAGTCATGCGCCGCAGGGCAAGATGCCATTTTGCCTTACCTCGTCGGTTTGAGGCCAAGCTTCACTAGACAGATTCCTAACGGTGGACGTTAGCAAGACCTCGGAGGCCTGCGGAGACCTCCGAGGTCTTTTCTCTCATTGGCGCAGAGTTGGTCACCTGGACAGAATGTGGTATAATTCTGGTTATCCCCATTGGAGTCAAGAGGTTGATCACTAGATGTCTATCGTAGTGGCTAATCAGCTAGCCAAATCCTATGGCGCTCAGGACATCTTCCGGGATGTTTCCCTGCATATCGCCAGGGGCGATAAGATCGCCCTGGTAGGGCCTAACGGAGTGGGCAAGACAACACTGCTGCGCATCATTGCCGGCCTGGAGACCCCAACGGCAGGCCAGGTACACAGGGCGCGAAACCTGCGTATCGGCTACCTGCCCCAGGAGGCACAACTCTCTAGTGAGCGCACTCTCTACGAAGAAATGCTCACCGTCTTCGCCAACCTGCAAGCCCAACAAGCTGAGCTGCGCCATCTGGAACAACAGATGGCCGATCCGGCGTTGCGCGAAGAAGCTATCGAGCGCTATGGGGAGGCGCTGCACGCATTTGAGCTGGCCGGCGGCTACCGGTATGAGAGTGAGATAAGGATGGTTCTGGCCGGTCTGGGCTTCCCGGAGGAAGAGCAGCATCAGCCCTTGAGCATCCTCAGTGGCGGCCAGAAGACCAGAGTCCTGCTAGCCAAACTGCTCCTCTCCAATCCCGACCTGCTCCTCCTGGATGAGCCTACCAACCACCTAGACCTGGCAGCCATCCAGTGGCTGGAGGATTATCTGGCCAACTGGAAAGGCAGCCTGGTGGTAGTAGCCCACGACCGCTACTTTCTGGACAAGGTGGTAGGAAGAGTCTGGGAGCTATCCTTTGGCCGTTTGGAAGAATACCCAGGCAACTATAGCCGTTACGCCGCTTTGCGAGCCGAGCGCATGGAGCGCCGCCTGGCCGAGTACGAGGCCCAACAGAAGTATATCCAGAAGACCAAGGACTTCATCCGTCGTTACAAAGCAGGACAGCGGAGCAAGGAAGCGCGAGGGCGACAGAAGAAGCTGGAGCGTCTGCCTCGCCTGGAGCGTCCTCGTGAGTTGAAAAAAATGAGCCTCTCCATCGAGACCGATCTGCGGGGAGCCGATTTCGTCCTCACCACAGAGGGCCTGACCATCGGCTATCAGCCGGACGAACCCCTTTTCACTTGCCCAAACTTGTACCTGCGCCGAGGCGAACGGGCAGCCATCCTAGGCCCTAACGGTTCGGGTAAGACCACTTTTCTGAAGACTATCATCGGCGAAGTATCCCCCTTGGCCGGGCGTGTCCAGATCGGCGAAAACATCAAATTGGGCTACCTGGCCCAGGCCCATGAGGGCCTGGATCCCGATAAGACAGTGCTAGACGAGATCCTGGCGGTTAAGAACTTGCCGCTGGAGAAGGCTCGCGGTTTCCTGGGACGGTTCCTCTTTTCAGGTGATGACGCCTTCAAGCCAGTGAGAGACCTCTCCGGCGGCGAGAGAAGCCGGCTGGCCCTCGCCAAACTCACCTTGGAAGGAGCCAACTTCTTGCTGCTGGACGAGCCCACCACCCACCTGGACATCGCCTCCCAAGAGGTTCTGGAGGAAGTATTGGCCAACTTCGATGGCACCATCCTCCTTGTGTCCCACGATCGCTATCTGATCAACGCCCTGGCTACCCAGGTGTGGGCTATAGAGGATGGGGAGATGCGGATCTATTATGGGAACTACGCCGACTATCAGGAGCAAAGGAACAAAGTAGCAAGGAAGCAGGAGAGCAAGAAGGCAAGGAAGCGAGAGAACAAGGGAAAAGAGGCAGCAAAAAGGAACACAAAGGCCAGTGAAAGGAAGCAAAAGACCGAAATCAAGCAATTGGAGGAGGATATCGCTGCCTTGGAAGCACGGTTGGCGGCCCTGAGCCAGGAGTTGGTGGCAGCTAGCATGGCCCAGGATGTGGAGAGGCTGCGGGAATTGGGGTCGGAATACCAGAGGGCGGATCAGGAACTACAACAACTTCTGGCCCAGTGGGTAGAGGCAGGGGCGGCATGAAGTACATTATCGGCCTCACGGGTAACATCGCCACTGGCAAGAGCGTCGTGTTACAAATGCTGGAACGGCTTGGGGCCAAGGGCATTGACGCTGATGCTTTAGCTCATGAAATAATGGAAAAAGGTACGCCCGTTTGGAGGGCGGTGGTCCAGGAGTTTGGCGAGGACATCCTTTCCCCCGATGGGAGCATCAACCGCAAGAAGCTAGGGGACATTGTTTTCGCCGATGAGGCCGCTCTGTGCCGCCTGGAGGCCCTGGTGCATCCGGCCGTCATCGCCCGCACCCAGGAATTGATCGAGAGCAGCCAAGAGCCTGTGATCGCGATCGAAGCCATCAAGCTCATAGAAGCGGGTATGCACCGTGCCTGCGACGCTCTCTGGGTGGTGACCTGCCCCAAAGAGCAGCAACTGGCTCGCCTGATGGAGCAGCGGGGTCTAAGTAAAGAGGAAGCCCTTCGGCGCATTGAGGCTCAGCCGCCCCAAGAATCCAAGCTAGCCCTGGCCGATGTGGTCATTGACAACGGTGGTAACCTGGATGCGACCTGGGAGCAAGTGAAGAGGGAGTGGGATAAGATTCCAGGATTGGGCTCGGTCAGGAGACCCTCGCCTACCAAGGGTAATAACGAGGCAATGAGTAACTGAGGAGGGAGTTGCGATGTCAGTGCGACGGTTCTTCGATCAACACCCGCGTCTGGTAGCGTGGTTCGTTTTAGCGGTGTTCATGGTGCCCATGCTCCTCTGGGCGGCCAAGGATGTGGGACTTCTGCCGGGGCAACTGGCGGCCCTGGTGATCAGCACCATTATCCTGGCTGGCCTCTGTGCGTGGATCATCGGATGGGAGTGAATGGTAGCTCGAGCTGTCAGTAGGAGTAAAACCTTCAGGGGACTGCGGCCCACAGATCCTGGCCGCGATATGGGGCAGATCGCCACGCTGATCGAGGAGGCATTTAGTGGAGATCTGACCCGCCAGGGCAGAGAGGCGCTGCGCGAAATGAGAATCATGAGCCACCTCGGCCCGCTACTCTGGCTACTGGACCGCACCAGTGTGGAGTTTTACGAGACCTTCCAGGGCTTTGTCTGGGTGGAGGAAGGCCGCATCATTGGCAACGTCAACGTGAGCAGAGCTGGCCCCTATTCTCGCCGCTGGCTGATCAGTAATGTTGCCGTTCGCTCCGATTACCGGGGCCGAGGCATCGCCCACCATCTAGTGCAAGCGGCCATTAATCTGGCCATGGATTGTGGTGGGGAATGGATCCTCCTTCAAGTGCATACCGATAATATTCCTGCCTGCAAGCTCTACCGGGATTTGGGCTTCGAACAAATCACTGCTGTGACAGAGCTTCATTTGGAACGATTCCAACCATTGGCCCTCGCACCCGCCAAAGCAACACAGGGTTTCGTGTTGCGCAGAAGGAACTACAGTGAGTGGTCGAAAGAGTATGCGCTGGCTTTGGCCTCTATCTCGAAAGAAGCTCAGTGGCTACACCCGTTGCGTGTTGATCAGTTTATGGCCGGACTGGACCAGCGCCTGTCCAAATGGCTGAGCAATCTCTTAGCGGGACGCGAGGAGCACCGATTGGCGGTGGAGGAAGGTGACCAGTTTATTGCCACCCTCACTGTGCAAGCCTCCCGTTGGCGAGGCCATCACTGCCTGGAGTTCATGATTCATCCCGACTACCGTGGTCAACTGGAAGAGTTTCTGATTGCGAGAGCCCTCAACATATTGAAGGACTACCCAAAGCGTGGAGTTGTTGTTACTCACCCCGCTGAACATCGGGAAGCCATAGAAGCTCTTAAATCGTATGGCTTTACCGAGAAGAGGACTCTGGCTCAGATGCGGCTGGCTCTAACTTGACATTGAATATCAAACCAAGGAGCCGGAGGAAATAAGGAGGCATTATGCGAAA
Source organism: uncultured Anaerolineae bacterium (assembly GCA_964602575.1). Lineage (GTDB taxonomy): Bacteria > Chloroflexota > Anaerolineae > VGOG01 > VGOG01 > CAZRSI01. The sequence continues at coordinate 17,649 of CAZRSI010000006.1, read as the reverse complement.
GCTGCTATTGCGTTGGTTGATCAACGGGGTGGCCCTGTACATGGCCGCTGATTTGGTACACGGCATAGATGTCAGGGGAGGCTGGCTGGCTTTGGCAGTTATGGCCCTCATCTTTGGCCTGGTAAACGCCCTGATCCGTCCTGTACTCAAGCTTTTGACCTGCCCTTTGATTATCCTCACTCTGGGTCTCTTCACCCTGGTGATCAACGCTCTGATGCTTATGCTGGCTTCCTGGCTGGGGCGACAGTTTGGGATTGGCTTCTATGTTGCGGGCTTCTGGCCCGCCCTGCGGGGAGCGTTGGTGATCAGCGTGGTCAGTTTCGTCCTGACCGTGCTCGTTGGGAATGAGAATAGTAGGTGTTAACACTTTCGGGCAAAGGTGGTGAAGAGGTCGCCCAGGTTGATGGGCACGGCTTTGTCCTTTAAGCCAAGGACTGTAACCAATTTGCTCATTCCCCTGGCGATGAGGGGGCTATAGGGCTCGATCCTGGTAGCAAGGTACCCCAGGCGCAGGAAACGTCCCTGGTTCATCATCTTCACCACGGTGAAACCAGCTTTTCCGAGCATTGCGGCCAGAGTGCGCGGAGAGAAATAGTAGAGATGCATCTCCATCAACCAGGGCCAGCGATGCCCCATCAACTTGGCCAGAGGGCTCTCGATGTTGATAGTGTGAATGCAGATGATGCCGCCTTTTTTTAAAAGACGATAACTTTTCCGCAATGCCCGCAATGGGTCTGGAAGATGCTCGATCACATCCCACATGGTGATCACATCAAAGAATTCATCGGCCACATGCAAGTCGTCTAAAGTGCCCTCGATCACGCGCAACCCCCTGCTGCGGGCCTCTCTGACTGCCCAACGGGAGGGCTCAACCCCCCAAGCCTCCCACCCCCTCTCCTGAGCAATTTCCAAGAATACGCCGATGTGACAACCCACATCCAGCAATCTCCGGCCCTTGTCCGGCGGCATCAATTCCTCCAAGGGGCGCAGATTGCGCCTGAAGGTCAATACCCTCCCCTCCCGCTCCTCCAAGTAAAGCTCATCAACAACCTCCTCGTAGTCGTGGAGAATAGCGCTTGTCTCGCGATGAGGATTGACGTACACCAGCCCACAATTCTGGCACTTAACGATGGTATTATGCTTGCCATAGCCGGCGCTGGTACACCGAAAGCGTTCGACATTCCCCCTGTCTAAGTCATTGGACAAGGTGCTGGGGTAAAGAACTTTGCTATCGGTTGAGCCACACAAATTGCAGGCTACGTATTCTTCCATAAATGCACTTCCACAAAACAGACCTTGACTTTTCCTTGTACTTGCAGAGCGCTTCAGCGCTGGGCGCACTTGCCCCGACCTAAGATCCATTGCCAGCCCAGAGACAGCACCGTATACAGGGCCTTGAAGATCTCTTTTTGGGAGATCTTTGAAGCCCCGCGACGCCTGTCCTCGAAGATGATCGGCACTTCACTGATCTCCCACCCTTGTTGCTGACACTTGTAGAGCATTTCAATTAAGAATGAATAACCATCGGAGAAAATCTTATCCAACTCGGTGGATTCCAAGACCTCGCGGCGATAACAGCGGAAGCCGGCTGTGCAATCATGCGCTTTGAGACCCAAAACCAGGCGGGCAAAGGTGTTCGCGCCCTTGCTCAGGATACGTCGCCATAGGCCCCAATTCACTGTACCTCCCCCGTCCACGTAGCGCGAACCGATCACCACTTGTGCATCTTCGCTCTTGGCCACCAGACGAGGTATGTAGCGAGGGTTATGGGAGAAATCGGCATCCATAGTCAAGATGCAATCGGCCCCCAGAGCCAATGCTTTCTTGAAACCAGCGATATAGGCGGTGCCCAGGCCCAGTTTGGCAGGGCGATGGATGACTTTGACCTCTTGATACGTTCTTGCCAGTTCATCGGCGATCTCCCCGGTGCCATCAGGTGAGTTATCATCAACGATGATGATCTCGGTGGTGTTCCCCAAGGCCTCTCCAGAGCAGAGATGAAGGTGCGTCAAAGCACCCGCTCGAAGAGCCAGTATCTCTTTCACCAGAGCCTCGATGTTATCGCTTTCGTTATAGGTAGGGATGATAATAGCGGTTTTCACAATCCATCCTTCCCCCAAACTGATAGTTATTCGCTACATGCTTACCTTACTTTAGCCAAGAAAGCCACCAACACCATCGCCGGTGGCCTTATGTTTGAAGTGATTGATAAGATTGGCCTGCGCGGTTTCATCATTAAGAAAATAAGAGAGATGTTTTGTTGGGCAGCAGCGAAGCCGTTGCCCAACAAAACGTTCTTTTAGCATAGATCACTCTGGTTTAAAGAGCACCGGAAGATAGATCCGAAACGCATAGCGATAGAAGACCACATAGACTTGATCTTCCTTGCCTTCACAGACGGCTGTCACAGTGGCCGGGCCATCGGTTCTGCTGGAGGTCAAGATAGCAGTGGCCACCCCTCCGGTAGTTAATCTGACAACGCTATTGGAACCATCCAAGGTACCTAAGTCCGTGATGAAGGTCACCGGTGTTCCATCAGCCACGGGGTTGCCGTACCGATCGGTCACCATAGCCGTGAGCATTGATGTGGATACCCCATTGGCAGGGATCGCCACCGGATCTGCCGTCAGCGTGACCGTGTAAGGCGGGTCGGGGACGATCACGACCTGGGTTGTACTGGATTTCGAGTCTGCTGTGGCAGTGATGATGGCTGTACCAGCAGTGGTACCCGAGGTGAGCACGGCTGTAGCCACGCCGCTGGTGGTGTACTTGATCACTGCATCGCTGCCCAGGCTACCCAGGCTGGTGGTGAAGGTCACCGGTGTACCATCGGCCACGTTATTGCCGCCGATGTCCCTTACTGTAGCCTCGATGTTCGATGTCTGGCCATTCAACCCAATGCTGGTTGGGTTTGCCACTACGGTAATGTAATAGGGAGGACCAACAGTGAAGACCACATCCACCTCATCCTCGGCAGAGCCAGAAACAGCAGTAACCTGGGCCGTGCCCACGACCATCCCGGAGGTCAGTGTGGTTACCGCTATGCCGTCGGTGGTAGAGGTGGAGGAGGGTGATACGGTTCCTAAGGTGGTGAAGAAGTCCACAGGAGTTCCATTGACCACATTGTTACCGTAGCGGTCCTTCACCACGGCTGTGACGAGTGAAGTAGCCCCACCAATAGGAATGTAAAGGGGATCGGCCGTAACCTCTATACTGGCAGGAGGCCCAGGGGCAAATTTGACAATAGTTGTACCGGATTTGGAGTCGGCAGTAGCGGTGATGGTAGCCACGCCGGGCGTGAGGGATGAAGTCAACGTTGCGGTGACCACTCCGTTAACGGTGTATTTAGTCACCGTGTCGCTGCCCAGGCTGCCCAAGTCGGTAGTGAAAACCACTGGGGTGCCATCGGCCACTGCATAGCCGCCGATGTCCGTAACCGTGGCCGTGATGATGGCTGTGTTTCCCCCCACCTCGATGGTAGATGGCCACGACTCCACAGTGACAGTGTACGGCGCCCCCACGGTGAAGGTGACCTGAGTATGCCCCACTGCCGAACCCGAAGTGGCGGTGATATGGGCTGTGCCAATGGTCAAACCGGAGGTCAAGGTGGCTTGGGCCACTCCATTGATGGTGGTCTTCACCACGCTATTCGAGCCAAGGCTGCCCAAGTCGGTAGTGATGGTAACCTCTGTCCCATCAGCCACCATGTTGCTATATTGATCCGCAACTACAGCGGTGATCGTCGAGGTGAACCATCCGATAGGGATGCTTGCTGGATCTGCCTCTACGGTTACTGTGTATGGCAAGTCAGGTTCGAAAGTCACGCTGGCAGTGCCATATTTGGAGTCCGCTGTGGCTGTCACCACTGCCATACCTGCGATATTGCCCGAGGTCAGCGTGGCTGTGGCCACACCGCTGGCCGTGGTTCTGGTGACTGTGCCTCCGTTGAGGTTACCCAAGCTAGTCTCGAAGGTCACCACCGTCCCATCGGCCACGTAGTTGTTGAATTGATCGGTCACCGTGACCGTCAGGGTCGAGGTGTAGCCGCCGACCAGGATGCTGGTTGGATCCGCGGTCAGCGTCACCGTGTAGGGTGGGCCGGGGTTGAAAGTCACGTCCACGGTCTCCGAGGCCGAACCAGAGGTGGCGGTGACCGTCGCCGTGCCCACAACCTGAGAGGTCAAGGTGGCAGTGGCCACCCCATTGATTGTGTCTCTGGTGATCGTAGCGCTGCCCACGCTTCCCAGGTTGGTGGTGAATGTTACCGGCGTCCCATCGGCTACGCGATTGGCGTACTGGTCCACCACTGTAGCCGTAAGTTCCGACGTCTCTCCAACGATCAGATTCGTTGGATAGGCGGCCAGGGTTAGCGTGTAGGGTAGCAGGGGCGTGAATTCCACGGTAGTCGTGGCTACTTTGGAATCAGCCGTGACTGTCACGACAGCTGTGCCAGCTGCGGTTCCAGAGGTCAGAACAGCCGTAGCCATCCCATTGAGAGTTGTCTTGGTGATTAGGTCACTTCCCAGGCCGCCCAGGCTGGTGGTGAAGGTCACCACCGTGCCATCGGTCACATTGTTGCCATATTGGTCCACCAACGTGGCCGTAAGCACGGAGGTGTGGCTACCCACAGGGACGCTAGCCGGATAGGCTTGCAGGGTCACGGTATAGGGCGGGCCCGCCTCAAAGGTCACAGTGACCGTATCAGTCGCTCTGTCGACACCGGAACCGGCTGTGGCAGTGACAATGGCCATGCCCGCCGTGTCCGGCGAGGTCAGAACAGCTGTGGCTACCCCACCGGTAGTGGTTTTGGCGATAGTGTCGCTGCCCAGGTAGCCAGAGCTGGTGGTGAAGGTTACCACTGTCCCATCCACCACCGCCTGCCCAAACTGGTCGCTCACCGTGGCAGTGAGATGGGACGTGTGCCCGCCCACCGGGATGCTGGTGGGGTTGGCGGTAAGTTGCACATCCCAGGCCACGCCTACCATGTCCACGTAAGTGGTCTCTGTCAGAGAGTCCACTGTCGCGGTGATATTCACCCGGCGTGCGGAGCAAATCGACCTGAGCGTCGCGGTGGCGACCCCGTTGCAATCAGTGGTTTTGGTGATGCTAAGGGTTATGGTGGGAGGCGGTGCGAAGCTGCCCGAATCCGCGGTGAAAGTCACCACGCTGTTGCACACAGGGTTCTGACATGAATCTCTGACCGTGGCAGTGATGATAGAGTAATCCAGCCCATCGGCCAGGATAGTGGAAGGTTCACGAGTAACCTCCAGCATACCTGGAGGACCTACTGATACCGTCAGGTTCACAGTGTCCCAGGCTTGAGTAGCAAAGCCAGCCACGTGGCCCTCGATACTTCCTGTTCCCGCTTTGTAACCATGGAACTCCACACTGCCCACACCTTGGGTAATTGGTATCACGTTGGAGGGTGTGAAATCGCCTTCCGGCGTGCTCTCGAAGCCCACGGTCAACGGCCTGGGCACTACGGCCCCTACGATGTTGCCGTATTGGTCAGTCACTGTGAACTGTAGGGTGGTGGTGACACAGCAAGTGAGGGAGACATCGGTGGGCGTGATGGTCAGGGTGTACGGGTCGCCAGCTGTGATGGTGAGCTGCGCGGTACCGGTGATCGTACTTCCTACGGCCGCTGCCTCGATTGTAGCCAGCCCCGCCTCCGTCCCGGAGGTGGCAAGAGCTGTGGCCATGCCGCCTGAGGTGGTCGTGCCGGAGCGGAAGGCGTCCACGTTGACCGTTGTGCCCGATGAGGCCGGATTCTTGTAGCCAGCTACGGTAACGGTCACTACGTGGGGCCCAGGACTCAGGTTGTTGGCGATCACCCTTTCCACCTGGTAATGCGTCGTGGGGGCATACATGTCCACCGTCACTACCACTGTGCTGTCCACAGTTACTGTAGCCACCCCGCAGGAATCGCATTGGCTGTACATCAAAGAAACAGCCGGACCAGTGAACTCCCAACTGGCAGTGTCGCCTGCAGTGCTACTGGAGATAGCCTTGCCACCATGATGCGAAGCATCGATGTCCTCACTCCATCCTCCATCGCTTCTAGTCACTTCGGTGATGTCTTCTCCCTCAACAAACTCATACGGAACCGAGGCCCTGATGGGAGGCGTGATGATGAAGCCCACCATGATCCCATCGGGCGAGGGAGCGCCGGCACCGTCGTACACGTAGGCGGCGAGGTTGGAGGTATCCCCGCCGACCCTGATCTCATCGGGGTTGGCGGTGAGCGACAGGGTGTGAACGTGCCGTCTGAAGGTGACGCTGGTCGTCTTTGGTACAGGACAACCAGCTCCAGTCGCGGAAACATAGACCGGCATGGTGGGCGCTCCAGGGCCGAGCTGTCCTGAGGTAAGCGTCGTTGTGGCCACGCCATTGACGGTAGGGGAGCTGGCTGGGCTCACACTGCCTGCGGTGGTGGTGAAGGTAACCACCGTGCCACCCTGGACGGGATTGCCGCAACTGTCCCTCAACTCGGCAGTGATGGTGGTGGTGTAGGGGAAGCTGGTCAGCAGAGAGGTGTTGGTGTCGGTCGCGTAGATCCATGTGCGGTCAGCAGCAACGGTCAGGGCATTGCAGGTGCCCGGCGCCACCGTGAGGGTGGACGTGGCGATAACGCCATACCCTCGTACCATGCCTGTGATTGTACCGCTTCCCATCTCGTAACCATGGAACTCCACGCTGCCCACACCTTGGGTAATCACCACGCTGGAGGGCGTGAAATCGCCGTAGGGCGTGCTGGTGAAGTCCACCGTGAGAGGTCTCGGCACTACGGCACCCACGATATGGCCGTATTGGTCGGTCACCGTGAACTGGAGGGTGGCGGTGACACAGCAGGTGATGGAGATGTCAGTGGGTGTCAGGGTCAAAGTGTACGGATCGCCAGCCGTAAGGGTAATAGGCACTGTACCCGTCACCACTCCATTCATGTCGCAGCATGGCCTTCCCACGGCTATGGCCTCAACAGTCGTCACGCCAGGCTGCGTCCCCGCTGTGGCTATGGCCGTGGCCGTCCCTCCTGACGTGCTTGTGCCGGAGCGAAAGGCATCCACGTAAACGCGCCTGTCTGTGCCGCCGGTGGCAGTGTATCCAGCTACAGTCACGGTGATGAAGTGAGACCCGTAGCTCAACCCATGAGTAATCACGTGCTCAACCTGATACTGGGGTGATGGAGCGTACATGTCAATAGTGATGGGCGAGCCGCTATCCACAGCGATAGAAGCCACCCCCGCATCGAACGATCTAGCGTATATCAGGGAAACTGCCGTTCCCGTGAAGTTCCAACTGGCCGTCGCCCCAGGGGTATTGGAGTAAATCGCTTTCCCGCCGTGGTGGTTAACATCAGAATCTATGCTCCACCCGTCCGTTATAACTTCAGTTGGATCCTCCCCCTCCACCAATTCGTAGGGGAGGGTTACCCAGGCCGCACCAGGGGGGGGAGCACTGTTCTCATCGGTGGCCACAAAGCTGACCATGGTACAGTCGGGCACGAGCTCGCCGAACTGGTCCCACGCTGTGGCTTGGATGACGGAGGTAGAGGTGCCGTCTGCAGCGATCTGGTCTGGGGAGGCCGTGACCGCGATGCTATCCGGTACACTGGCCGTCATTTTGACTACCTCGGTGTCCGTTATCATATAAGGGAGCATTGGGTCACCGGCAATGGCCGTCACTGTAGCGTCTTCCGATCCACATGACAACTCTATCGAGGTCAGGGTAGCCGTGGCGTTTCCGTTGACATCGGTGGTAACTCCGCAGCGGAAGGCATCAACACGGATACACGTTCCCATCCCCACCGGCGAGCGGGTCAGGTACCTCACGGTTACCACATGGGGTCCGGGACTCAAACCGGCGATGACCACCCTCTCGGCCGCCATTTTCATATTGGTTGGAGCATACATATCCACGGTAATAGCTGTGCTGCCATCCACCTGGACCTCGGTCACACCACCGTCAAAATTCTTGACGTAGAGCAGGGAGATAGCCGTGGCGTTGAAGGTCCAGCTCAAACTGGTGTCCGGATGCGTTGAGCCACACGATCTGACATACTGGCCTCCGCTGGCCCCTGAGTAGCTCTCAACGACCCAGTCGTTGGGCGACCGGGTTACCGAATCGCTCTCTGCCTCGGCGTAGCAGTAGGGGGCAATCGCGCCCAGGGTGGTAGTGAAGGCCAGAAAAGCACCTGACACGGGACTATAGCCAGCGTCCCGCACTGTGCCCGTGATAGTCGAGCTCGAATAGCCATCGGCCCTGATTTCCTCCGGATAGGCAGTAACCAAGACATCGTTCGGAGGGCCTGCAGCCTGTATCCGCACACCACTTCCCTTATCTTCTTCCAGAGCAACCGCTGGTTCCGCTCCAGACAACGCAGCCACCACTAATACGAAGCCCAACACAGCAATAACTGTGCTCAGCGCGATTTTTATTAGCTTCGCTGTCATCAGGCTTCCTCCCTTCGTGAGCTATCCTGGCAAATTATCCTTGTTAGAAATGCAATTAATGAGAGTCCTTGAACAGCAGAGGTAGATAGTTTCTCCAGCACTGCGGGGCATAATTAACGATAGCGGGGATCGTTTTCGGATTGTTCACGTAGTTGGTCATTTCACTGGTAACGGTGATCACCTCGGAATAAAGGCCATAGCCTGACAGGTTGTCTCTATCTACGGAAACTTCTACCGAAGAGGGGGTATAACCCTCACAGAGGCCAATGGAAAGCCAGTTGGCCGTCGCTGTAGCGCTCCACGTGCAACAGCCCGTATTCGGGTTGATGATCTTCTGTGGCGAGGGATCGCAATTGTCACAGACCAAGAAGTAGAGGCCTTCATCGGGTTCCACCTCGAGGTAGTGGGGGGTTGCTCTCACAGCAGCATTGGCGTCAATGCGTCCGTGGCCAAAGTATTCATCCCATCCCGGCTCGCCCAGGTCAACCGCCGTACCCTCGATGATGCTCTCCACTTCGTCGGGCGTCAGGGTGGGGTTAACTGACCATACCAGGGCCGCTAACCCTGCCACATGGGGACTGGCCGCATGAGTGCTAGACATCCTCCCATAGCCTGACGCCAGGTGCCCCCCCAGGATGTTGACTCCAGGCGCAGCGATGTCAGAATATGATTTATGTCCTGAGATAAAGTAGTGTTCATCATTTTGATCGGTAGCTGCTACAGCCAAGACATGGGGGAAAGCGGCAGGGTACAGCACTGGATTGATGAGTTCTCTACAAAACTGTCCTCCCTCAGCACAATCGCCCATAGGAGCTATAACCAGAGCGCCTTTTTTGTAAGCATCGTCTATAAAAGCCTCCAGTGTATGAGAATAATCAAAGACTATGAAGTCCAAAAGAAGCACCCTTGCTCCGTTGTCAGCAGCATACCGAATTGCGGAAGTTATCTCGTAGATGTCCCCCCCACCGTTGAAATCAAGCACCTTGATGGGCATAATCCTGGCTCCCCAGGATACCCCCGCCAGCCCAACACCATTGTTCGTCTCGGCCGCGGCAACAGCAGCAGCAAAGGTGCCATTTCCCCGGTCGTCCCAGGGTTCGTTGTCCCAGTTCTCAAGGATGAAGTCCCAGCCGTGCACATCGTCAACGTAACCGTTCCCATCATCATCAATCCCATTACCTGGTACTTCATTAGAATTTGTCCATATCTTCTCCTTCAGTTCATCATGGTCAGGGTCAACACCTGTGCTGAGGATAGCGATTACCACCTTGCTACTACCAGTGGTGATATCCCAACCGGTAGGAGCGTTTATTTTATGAAGGTTCCACTGCCCAGGATAATACGGGTCGTTGGGTTCGACATCAAGAGCATGGAGGTTGTAAAGGGAATCAACCTTGATGCTACTCGCAGCCTGAACGATGTAGTTTGGCTCAGCGTATTCCACCGAGGGGCTACGCATCAGTTCCTCTGCCTTCTCCAACTCCTGGCCCTTGGGCACGGAGAGGAGTGTGAGGCCAAAGTCGCCCCTCTCGTCCAAAATGCTCACATCCCCGGCGCGGAGCAAAGACTGCATCTTGGATTTTGAAATGCCTTCTTTGAGCTTGACCACGATCTGGCCCGCGTTGAACTTCATGGGGCCATCAACTGGGTGAGTTGCCGTCTGCGTTGGCTCTTTAGCGAAAGCAACTTGGGCAAGAAGAAAAAGGGCAACTAAGAGATAACACGTTATCTTTTTGACCAATACACTCTTCATAGACCGCCCTCCACCTCACCCGTCCGCCAGGGCTCTCCCCGTAAGCCAGCCACCACCAGTTTCAGCTGTAGGAAAACATCAGAACTTCAGAACTAACGTGATCTCCCTTGAGAAGACAGGAGGTGCTTTCTATGATACCACAAGATAGCATTTGTGTCAATAAATGCTGCTCCGGTTTCCAACTATCTTCAAGTGACCTCCTGGAGAGCAGTTAGCCACTGTTCATGATGATGGTATGGTCGAGAGCGATGGCTTCACGAAGTTTGCCAACAGTCAATCTCTTGCCCATCACAGCCTGTTGGCGCCGATCAAGAGGAAGAGGATGACCAGATTAACTTTACCTTCTGGAAACGGGAGAAATGGTAATTTGAACAGTCTTGAGGTATAATTATGGCGCAGACATTGGATTGGGAGGAGCAATGGAAATCGGCACCGTCAAGCAAGTTGACATTGAAAAAGAAATGAAGGTCTCTTATCTGGATTATGCCATGAGTGTGATCGTGTCTCGGGCCCTGCCTGACGCCCGAGACGGCCTGAAACCAGTACATCGTCGCATCCTCTACGCCATGCACGATATGGGCCTCTACCATGACAGACCCTACAAGAAGAGCGCTCGTATCGTGGGCGAGGTATTAGGCAAATACCATCCCCACGGTGATGCGGCCGTCTACGAGGCCATGGCCCGCATGGCTCAGGAGTTTTCTATGCGTTACACCTTGGTGGATGGCCAGGGCAACTTTGGCAGCGTGGATGGCGACCCACCAGCAGCCATGCGCTATACCGAGGCTCGCCTCTCAGCTATCGCCGAGGAGATGCTGGCCGATATCGGGAAGGCAACCGTGGATTTCACAAACAACTTCGACGGCAGCCTGCAAGAACCCGCTGTGCTGCCTGCCAAGCTGCCCAACTTGCTGCTCAACGGCACATCGGGGATCGCGGTGGCCATGGCTACCAACATCCCCCCTCACAATCTGGGCGAGTTGTGCGACGCGATCTGCTTCCTCATAGACCATTATGACGAACTGGATGGGATCGCTGTAGAGGATCTCATGACATATGTCAAAGGGCCCGATTTCCCCACCGGAGGCCTGATCCTGGGTAGGGATGGCATTAAAAACGCCTACGCCACCGGAAAGGGGCGGGTTGTGATGCGAGCCGTGACCCGCATCGAGGAGATGAGCCATGGTCGTCATCGCATTGTGGTCACCGAGCTTCCTTACCAGGTTAACAAAGCGACTCTTGTGGAGAGAATCGCCGAGTTGGTGCGTGATGGCCGTATTACCGGCATTTCGGACCTGCGGGATGAGTCGGGTCGCCAGGGCATGAGCGTTGTCATCGAGCTAAAACGCGGCGTTCAACCCCGCACGGTGTTAAACCAACTCCTGAAATACACCCCCTTGCAGAGCACTTTTAATGTCAACATGCTGGCCTTGGTGGATGGCGAACCCCGCCTCCTCTCCCTAAAGCGGGCGCTGCAAATCTACATCGAACACCGGAGGGACGTAATTACCCGCCGCACCCGTCACGAACTGGACAATGCTCGTCACCGTGCTCACATACTGGAGGGACTGCGCATTGCCCTGGCCAACCTGGATGCTGTAATCGCCACCATTCGCCAGTCCGAATCGGCGGAGCAGGCCTTGGATAACCTAATGAGAAAATTCAAGTTGACGGAAATTCAGGCCCAAGCCATACTGGACATGCAACTCCGTCGTCTGGCTGCACTGGAACATCAAAAAATCGAGGATGAGTATGCCGAGGTCATAAAAACCATTGCCTATCTGGAGAACCTGCTGGCCAATCCCTGCAAGGTTCTGCATCTTATCAAAGAGGACCTCATGGAACTTAAGGAAAAGTACGGAGATGGTCGGCGCACCCGTATTTTAGCTGAAGCTAGTGAGGATTTCGAGGAAGAGGATCTAGTCCACGAAGAGGAAGTCCTCATCGCCATCACCCAGCGAAGCTATATCAAGCGTACCCCAGTCAGGGTTTATCGGCGTCAAGAACGGGGAGGACGTGGCGTAATGGGCATCACCACACGAGAGGAGGACGCTGTGCTCTACCTTTTCGCCGCTAGCACCCTGGACAGCATCCTCTTCTTCACTAATCGAGGAAAAGTATACCGACAAAGGGCCTACCAGGTGCCCGATAGCGGCCTGCGGGGCAAAGGTATGCCCCTGGTAAACCTTCTGCCGTTGGAGCCGGGCGAGTTGGTGACGGCAGCCCTGGCTGTCCCAGACATCGAGCCGGCCGATGGTTCGGCGGACGCCGTTGGGTCGTATCTAACCATGGTCACTCTGCAGGGCAAAATCAAGCGCACCCCCATGACGGAATTTTCTTCCATCCGCCCCAGCGGCCTCATCGCCATCAATCTGGACGAGGGCGACGAGTTGGGCTGGGTGAAGCTCACCCACGGCGACCAGGAGGTCATCGTGGTCACCACACACGGCAGGGCCATTCGCTTCAGCGAAAAGGAAGTCCGCTCCATAGGGCGCTCGGCTGGAGGCGTGAAGGCTATCAAGCTGGACAATGGCGACCAGGTGGCCAGCATGGACATCGTCAGACCTCTCGCCGATCTCTTGATCGTAACCGCTAAGGGTTACGGTAAGCGAACGCCTCTGAGCGAATATCCCACGCAGAGCCGCAACGGCCTTGGTGTCATCACACTGAGTTCTCGGTATTTAGAGAAGACCGGGCCCATCAGCGCGGCGCGGGTAGTCGAGGATGGAGACGAGGTAACTTTTGTCTCCGCTGAGGGAATGATTCTGCGTACAGATGTGAGCAGCATTCCCCGGATGGGGCGAACTGCTCGAGGCTCCAAAGTCATGGATTTAAAGGGAAGCGATGTTATAGCCTCTGTTGCCTGCCTGGAGAGACACTGGTAGGATAGGCCTCTCGCAGGCTCGCACATAACCTGCGGGAGGTTAGCCGAGTCAGAGGTTGTTGCCTTCTGTTGGCTTCTATGGTATAATCACATTTAGCATTTCCAGCCCAACAAAAATCACCAATCCCCTTTTCTAAGACCGACCCTACTATCCCCCAGATTCGCTCACATGAAGGATACTGGCTGACTGGGCAAACAGAATAACCAAGGAGGCTTCGAGATGAGGAAAATTTTATTGATTTTACTCCTGGGATTCGTAGCTTTGAGCATTGGCTGCCGGGCCGCTACCGAGATTCCTCCGACACCAACC
>CAZRSI010000006.1:1276-4149 GCA_964602575.1 uncultured Anaerolineae bacterium | reverse complement strand
CGTAGCTTTGAGCATTGGCTGCCGGGCCGCTACCGAGATTCCTCCGACACCAACCACCACACCTGTGCCGCCCACCGCCACTCCGACCCCGCTTCCACCAACGCCGACTCATACCCCTAAACCAACTCCCACTCCTAGACCAACTCTCACTCCTAGACCAACTCCTACCCCTGTGCCCACTGCCACCCCCACACCGATCCCACCGACCCCAACCTATACTCCGCTCCCAACGGCTACTCCTACTCCCCGGCCCACTGCCACGCCAACGCCCATGCCGCCAACACCAACCCATACCCCGAAGCCTCCCACTCCTACCCCCTTGCCAACGGCCACACCCACCCTTGGTGCCCCGCCTCCAGAAGTGAAGGCAATCATGATCGCCATCCCCGCTGGCGAGTTCCTGATGGGCAGCGATGTTGAGGATGAGAGGCCACCTCATATGGTCTTCGTGGACGCCTTCGAGATAGACAAGTTCGAGGTGACCAACCAGGAGTTCGAGAGGTTCGTTTGGGAAACGGGTTACGTCACCGATGCGGAGAGAGCTGGCGAAACATCGTGGCGCTACTATGCCAAGGGCAAGCCCAATCACCCTGTGGTAAAAGTGAGTTGGAACGACGCCAAGGCATACTGCGAGTGGCTGGGTAAGAGACTGCCCACCGAGGCCGAGTGGGAGAAAGCAGCGCGAGGCACCGATGGGCGGATCTACCCCTGGGGTAATGAATGGGATCCGAATAAGGCCAACACTAAAGAGTATGGCCATCGGGGGACCATGCCTGTGGGTAGTTTCCCGGACGGAGCCAGCCCGTACGGAGTGATGGACATGGCCGGCAACGTTGCCGAGTGGACCAGCAGTTGGTTCAAGGCCTATCCTGGAAGCGACTGGTACTCTCCCTATTTTGGGGAGAAATATCGGGTGATCCGAGGCGGTGGTTGGTTTAGCGATAAGACCCTGGTACGCACCACCGAGCGAAGCTGTAGCGGCGTTGAATTGGCCAACGACGACGTTGGCTTCCGCTGTGCGAGGTAGTTATGGAGGTGATTTCGTGAGCAGCGATAAGCCTGTGTTCGCCGTGCTAGGTGCCGGACATGGTGGCAAGGCCATGGCTGCGGACCTGGCTGTTCGAGGTTTCAAGGTCCGCCTGTTCAACCGTACTTTTGCACATATAGAAGCCATCAAGGCGCGTGGAGGTATCGAGCTAGAAACCGAGGACGGGATACATCGCTTCGGAGAGCTCGAGGTAGCCAGTTCAGACATGGGCGAAGTGCTGGCAGGAGCCGATGTGATCATGGTGGTAGTGCCAGCAACAGGCCACCGGGATATGGCCGCCTTCTGCGCTCCACACCTTCAGGATGGCCAGATCGTGGTTCTCAACCCAGGCCGTACTTGTGGAGCCATCGAATTCCGCCAGGTGCTGCGAGAGCAGGGTTGCCAGGCCAGGATCATTGTTGCCGAAGCCGAGACCCTGATCTATGCCAGTCGCAGCATGGGGCCGGCAGAGGCCCGCATCTTCCGCATTAAAAATACTGTGCCGTTGGCCGCTTTACCTGCCACCGACACTCCTAAGGTTATCGCAGCCTTACAGCCGGCCTTTCCTCAATTCATACCGGCCAAAAACGTGCTCCACACCAGCCTGAACAATATGGGGGCCGTTTTTCACCCGGCGTTGGCAGTGCTCAATTCGGCACGTATCGAGAGCACTCAGGGGAACTTCGAATTTTATATGGAAGGAGTGACCCCTACAGTGGCCCGCGTCCTGGAGGCGGTGGACCGCGAACGGGTGACTGTGGCCGCAGCGCTGGGCATCCGGGCCCAGACGGCCCTGGAGTGGCTGGAAACAGCATATGCTGCTGTGGGTGAGAACCTCTACGAGGCAATTCAGGCCAATCCAGGTTACAGGGGCGTCAAGGCGCCTCGCTCCCTGGCCCATCGTTACATCTCCGAGGACGTGCCTATGAGCCTCGTGCCCATTGCGGCCCTAGGGGACCGCTTTGGCGTCTCCACCAGGGCTATTGATTCCATCATCCGCCTGGCTTCCCTCCTACACCGCACAGACTACTACCATCGCGGCCGCACTCTGGACAAACTGGGGCTGGACAAGCTAAGCGTCAGCGAGATCACCCACTATGTGGAAGAGGGAAAGCTGATAGCATAGTTGACCAGCACCTGCCCGGCTGAGGTGCTGGGTGATACTGTGCATATCTGCTACACAGGGTGGCCAGTTGACCCTTTCTGGCTGCCCTGCTGATTTATGAAGTGTGGGGCAAAGCCGACGTGATAGAGCAGCAGGCCGTGTTGGTAGACATCGGCAGCACCTATACCAAAGTCACGATAGTAGACCTGGATAAAGCCGAAATTATAGCGCAGGGAAAAAGCGTGACCACAGTGGAAAAGGATGTGACGCTAGGCTTGAAGCGAGCGTTGCGGGCGGCCAACGTGGAATTGGAATCATTGGCCCGTTTTCGCCTACGCCAAGCCTGCTCGAGTGCTGCTGGGGGACTCTCGCTGGTGGCCATTGGCCTGGTACCTGAGTTGACAGCCGAAGCTGCCCGACGGGCGGCGCTGGGCGCCGGAGCTGTGGTACGCCGTGTATACAGCTACCAACTCACACCCCAGGAGGTGGCCGAGATCGAAGCGTTGTCGCCCGACATCATCCTCCTGGCCGGTGGCACCGATGGCGGCGAGGCCCAAACCATCGTGCACAACGCCAAAATGCTGGCCAACTCGGCTCTGCGAGTGCCAGTAGTTGTGGCTGGCAACAAAATTGTGGCTGAACAAGTGATGGAAATCCTATGCCAGCAGGGGGTGGACACCCGGCTGACAGAGAACGTAATGCCCCGACTCAACGTCCTCAATGTGGAACCGGCCCAACAGG
>CAZRSI010000006.1:0-1176 GCA_964602575.1 uncultured Anaerolineae bacterium | reverse complement strand
ACAGAGAACGTAATGCCCCGACTCAACGTCCTCAATGTGGAACCGGCCCAACAGGCCATCCGCCAGGTTTTCCTAGAGCACATCGTCAAGGCCAAAGGACTGGACCGCGCCGAGGCCTTGCTGGACGCGGTAGCTATGCCTACCCCATCAGCCGTTTTGGCCGGCGCCCGCCTCCTGGCTGATGGTTTGAATGACGACGAAGAGCCCGGCTGGGGAGAACTCATGGTGGTGGACGTGGGCGGAGCTACCACCGATGTCCACTCTGTGGCCGAGGGCGGGCCTACCCGCGCTAACGTCGTCTACCGGGGGTTGCCGGAGCCGCGTGTGAAGCGCACGGTTGAGGGCGATTTGGGGTTGCGGGTCAGCGCCCCTTCGCTTCTAGCCGCCCTGGGCGAGGCCAGGATGCGAAGGGCCATGGGAGACAAGGCTCCCCAGAATCTATCGGCCTTGATTGAGCAATGGAGTCAGGAGGTAGGCCACCTGCCCCAAACCGAGGAGGAATGGGCCCTGGAGGTCGCTTTGGGCCGGGGGGCAGTGGAGCTGGCTGTGACCCGCCACGTGGGCCGGTTGGAAGAGTTGCCCACTCCCCGGGGACTCATGTTTGTCCAACGGGGGAAGGATCTGAGCGAGGTGGGCATTGTGGTGGGCACCGGGGGCATCTTCGCCCACCACCCTCTGGCCGCAATTGTGCTGCAGGGGGCGGTGGCCAATGAGCGCGATCCATTTCTGCTGGCCCCGCGGCAGCCTCGGCTCTATCTGGACCGTCGCTATATCCTGTGGGCGGCCGGCCTGCTGGCCAACTACGAGCCTCGAGTAGCGCTTCGGTTAATGAAGCGGTATCTTATAGCAGTTGAAACAACACCCCCACCAACACGGCCATCTGGCTGATCCAAAAGAGGAAGGCCCAGCGTGTTTGCGTAGCCTGCGAGCTTGCAATCTGGACGGTCAAATCGGCGCGCATCTTCTCGATTTCTTTAGTCAAGTCGGCACGCACCTTTTCGATTTCTTTGGTCAGCTCGGCACGCGTCCTTTCGATCTCAGCGCGAACCTTTTCGATCTCCAGCCGCAGGGCCGCTTCGGTCTCACTGAGATCGCGCTGGCGAGCCACATCGGGCGGGATGCGGCTTTCAAAATACTCCAACACCAGCAAACCTTCTTCCTGGCCGAGAGCCTTTT
>CAZRSI010000005.1:0-28232 GCA_964602575.1 uncultured Anaerolineae bacterium | reverse complement strand
CACTATATCGTAGCCCAGGGACTCGGCGTACTCCTTAGTGGCTTCCACCACAGAGGTGGCGAACTTGGCGTTCTCGTGGACGATGGCGATTTTCTTGAGGCTGGGGTCCAACTTCCGCAACAGATCCACTGCACCAGCCAAATAGCGGCTGGCGGGGGTGTAGATCTGGAAGACCTGGGTGTAACCCTGCTTGTAGTTGGCATCAGAGGCCGCGCCGGTGGTGAGCATGACCTTGCCGTATTGCTCAGCGATCACGGAGGCCGCCGCGGTCAGGCCACTGGAATACGAGCTGATCAGCAAATCGGCGTTGTCCTCCGTGCACAAGCGCGTGTACAGCTCTTGCACCCGGTCCTTGTTGCTTTCATCATCTCCTTCCCAATCGTCTATAGCGTCTCGGCCTTTGCCAACGCAAGCACCTATAATGATCGGGCCCCGGACAGCACCCTGCCACCAACAGGCAACATTATAATATAAACCCATTGCCCTGTCAAAAAGGCGCATTCATTCATGTAAAATGTTACCGGAGTGGTATAATTCCTTCAAATGATAGCGTTACCGGAGGGAAAAATGCTTGCAGGAGACAAGATGAACATTGATGAGTGTCAGAAATATTTGCGCAGGATGAAAAGGCGTTACATCCAAGCCGATCGAAATGAGAGGGGTGCCCCTCAACCCCCAGGCTTCGCTGCGCAAGCCCAACTGCTTCATAGGAACTCCTTACGGCGATACACGAATTGGCCATTGAGGATAGTAGCCTCCACCTCTGTCTCCAAGATACCCATTGGGGGGATAGCGAAAATGTCCTGAGACAGCACTACCAGGTCGGCTAGCTTGCCTGGGGCGATAGAGCCCTTCTCCCGCTCCTCACCCGAGGCATAGGCCGCACTCAAGGTGTAGGCCCATACAGCTTCCTCCACGCTGATGCGCTGCTCAGGATGCCAACCTTCTGGGCCAGGGGTACCATCAGCGCGCCGCCGGGTCACCGCCGCATGTATACTCACCAATGGATCCAGTGTCTCGACCGGGCAGTCGGAGCCAAAGGCCAGGACGGTACCCGCATCCAGCAGGCTCCGCCAGGCATAAGCCCCTCGTGCCCTCTCCTCCCCCCAATGACGCTCCACCATGTCCATGTCCGAAGTGGCGTGGATGGGTTGCATGGAGGCAATAACACCTAGCTTCGCCAGGCGGGGGATGTCGGCCAGGTGCAGCAGTTGAACGTGCTCGATGCGATGCCGCAGGCCCATCCCCTCTCCGCACCGGCGGCTCTCTTCTAACACGTCCAGCACGTCGCGATTGGCCCGGTCGCCGATGGCGTGGATGGCGACGCTGAGGCCCGCCCGGCTCGCTTTCCTCACCAGTTCTCGCAACTCCTCCTTGGGCGTGACCACAATACCCAGATTGTGCGGTTCGTCTTTGTATGGAGCCAACATCGCTGCCGTGCGAGAACCCAGCGCGCCGTCGGCGAAGATCTTGACCCCTCCTATCCTCAGCCACTCGTTGCCGAAGCCCGTCCTGAGGCCCAGCCCGATGGCATGATCCAGGCTTGTCGCCGGGATGTGCATGAGCACTCGCAGGCCCAACTCGCCTTGCTTCAAAAGCTCCTGGAAGGCGGCGAAGGCCAACTCGCCCTCGCAATCGTGGATGCCCGTCAGTCCCGCCCGCTGAGCTTTGACTATGGCCGCTTTGAGGGCCGAGCGAATGGCCTCCAGGCCTGGCCTTTCGATAACCTTTGTGATCAGACGTTTGGCTGTTTCTTTGAGGATGCCGGTGGGCTCCCCCGTCCCAGGTCGGCGCTCGATCTCCCCGCCGGGCGGATCGGGAGTCTCGGCTGTGATGCTGGCTCTGGCCAGGGCTAGCGAGTTAGTCCAGAGGGAGTGGCCGTCTTTGCTGTCCAAGGCCACCGGATTGTGAGGAGCCACCGAATCCAGCTCCTCTTTGGTGGGAAAGCTGGTGTCCTCCCACAGGTTGCGGTCCCAACCTCCGCCCAGCAGCCACTCCCCCGGCCTGGCCATCCGCGCCCGTTTCCCCACTAATCGGATGACCTCGGCCCTGGAAGTGATGCCCGACAGATCAATGCGCGTCAGACGCAGGGCGTATTCAACGAAGTGGATGTGACAGTCAGTAAACCCGGGCACGACTGTTCGCCCGCCAAGGTCCACCGCCTCTCCACCTGGTGCCAATAAGCTCTTGATTTGATCATCGCCGCCCACGGCCACGATCCTGCTCCCCGCGATGGCCACCGCCTGGGCGCGAGGATTGCCTCGATCCATGGTATAGATTCTCCCATTATACAGAACCAGGCCAACTTGCATATTTCCTCCTCCCCTCTGAGTTCCTCGAAGTTTCCCTAAGCCCCTCCGCCTCATGGGTAGCTACCTCCTGTCTCGTACCGCGATTTGGTGGTGCCCAGTATACCACAATTGGCGAGCCAGGGCTTGCGCAGCGAAGCCTGGGGAGCGGCTCTGGTAAGTACAACACCACCTTTAACCTGACACGCATGGGACACCTCACATCCCCCGACCTGCTGCGCAGGCCCAGCCAAGGCAAAGTTTGGCAAAGACAGGCAAAGGCTGTATAATGCAACAGGAAACCAGACACTGAGGCAACAAGAGACCAAGGAATGAGTCCAGTGCGAACGCTAAAGGGTCTGAGAAGCAAGAGAGGAGTGAAGCTGGCTCTGGCCGTGGCCTTGCTCATTGTGCTGGTCAGGCCAACCAAGCCCGTCGTCCCCTTGGGTCCACAGCAAGAGGTGGTGACCATCAACCCCAAGATGGGCGTCCACACCCGTCTGACGGACGAGGTGGAGGAATGGAAGATCAAACAGACGCTGGTGATGGTGCGGCAGATGGGCGCGCCCTGGATCGTGGAGTACTTCCCCTGGGCCTACTACGAAGGTAAGAAAGGACATTTCAACTGGAGCCATCCCGACATGGTGGTAAACCACGCCCTGGCCCAGGGCCTGACGGTCATCGCCCGCCTGGGTTTCGTCCCCGAGTGGGCACGACCCAGGGAGAGCATCGCCTCCTATCTCGATGAGGAGCATTATGACGACTTCGGCGACTATGTCTATGCCTTTGTAAGCCACTTCCAGGGCCGCGTCAGGTATATCATCATCTGGAACGAGCCCAACCTCAGCGCGGAGTGGGGGTATCAGCCAGTGGACCCCGAGGGCTACACCGAGCTCCTCAAAGTGGCCTACACGCGAGCCAAGGAGGCCGACCCCCAGGTGCAGGTCCTGGCCGGGGCGCTGGCTCCAACCCTGGCGCCGGAGGGCGACCCGGAGGGCCTGAACGACCTGGCCTACCTGCAACGCATGTACGACGCTGGGGCCAAGGACTACTTCGACATCCTGGCCATCCACGCCTACGGTTGGGAGTTCCCGCCCGACGACCCTCCAGCCGTGGATAAGATCAACTTCCGCCGCGCCGAACTCCTCCGCCAGGTGATGGTCGCCAATGGAGACGGTGACAAAACATGCATCATCACCGAGGCTGGCTGGAACGATCACCCTCGCTGGACCAAGGCCGTGCGGCCCTACCAGCGCATCGAGTACAGCATCCGCGCCTACGAGATGGCTCTGGAGTGGGACTGGTGCCAGGCGGTCTGCCTGTGGGCCTTCCGCTACCCTCGGCCAGCCAAGGGCTACGCCGACTACTTCACCTTTGTGACCGTGGATTTCGTTCCCAAGCCCATCTATCTGGAAGTGCAGAGCTACGCTAAAGGCGAGAGGTGATTTATCCTGCTCCTGGCTGCCAGGCTTCGATGCGCTGCGCGGCAAAGCGCCACAGCCAGGCCACGCCACCTACCAGCAGCATATCCACGGCCAGAACCACGACCAACCCCGCAGGCCCTAACAGCCAGCTCCAGCTTGCCCTCGCCATCAATATCTGGCGCACCATGTGCAGCAGCTCCCCGCCGCCGCCCAGGTTCAGCACGACCAGCGCCAGCGTGCAGACCGCCGCCGCCCAGATCAGCAGGCAGCCCAGCATCGAGGCGTAGGTACCCCCTGTGCCCACCGCACGCCGTGGATGTTCAGCCGCGAAATCGGGGGTCAACATCCCCGCCGCCACGCTCCAGGCCACGAATAGGGCGATCAACAAGGCGTTAAAACCCATCAGCAACAGCAGTTTACCGGCGGATACTCCTGTCAACAGAGCAATGAGCAACCCGATTGCCTCACCCAAAATAAGGATAGGGAGAAAGCTCATCCAGAACTTGCCCCACAGCACGCCGTGAGGCGAAATGGGCGCCGCCCGCAGCAACTCGAAGTTGCGCCCCTCGGTGGGGATCGAGGGCGTCGCCAGGGCGGAGACGAGGAAAAAGGGAACGAGCGGAGTGATGGCCACTGCCAGCCAGAAGGCCATCTCCGGCTGATTTTGGGCTGCCTGTTCCCGAAAGCCGAAGTTGTAGATGTAAAAAACGGCAACGAGAAGCGGCATCACCAGCCCCGACAGCCAGCGCAGATCGCGCGGCAGCACCGTCCAGTCCTTGTATACGATCACTCGCGCCGGCCAGGGGAGCCAGCGCAGCAGACGCAACCCCCTCCCCCTCCTCCGGCGGCCCAAAGGCACTTCCCGCATCACCGCCCAGCCGCGGTAGAAGCTGCGCTCGTAGACGGCATAAGTTAGGGCCAGAACGGCAACGGTGCAACCCAGCAGCAGCCCCGCGTTCAGCGCCAGGCTGCCCCACGCCCCCTCCACGAAGGCGGCTAATAGGTTGCCTGCCCAGGCCGCGGGGGTCCAACCCAGCTTCCGTCCGAAAGTCGCTCCCACCGTCGCCCAAGCACCAACCTGCTGCAGCGGATCGCTGTCGCCGCTGGTCAGCATCATCCAGCCGAACCACACCGCGCCGAAGCAAATTACCCAAAGGAATGTCCACAACTCCCGCGCCCGCCGCGCCGGAAGCCAGCGCATGATGAGCATCACCACCAACATGCTCAGGCCGCTGAGCAGAAGCAGCACGACGATCAGTGTTGCCAGCGCCAGCGGATAGTAGCCCCATCCCACTCTCAGCGCCTGCCCGTAGGCCACCAGTATCGTAGCCACCAGCGAAGCGGGCACGAAAACCGACTCCACTCCCTCCAGCAATTTCAGCCCAAACACCGCCCGCCGCGAAATGGGGCTGACCAAAAGCAACTCCAGGTCCGAGGTCAGGTACAGCCGCACCAGGATCGTGCCCAGCCCCCACAACAGGACAAAGACCAGCACGCCGGAGAACAGGGTAATCAGCAGCGGTGACGATGCCACGCCCAGGCCGCTCATCAACTCGAAGGCCGCCTTCGAGGCGCGGTAGAGATTGACAATCAGGAAACCAGAGAAGACGAGAAGCCCAAGGTAGCCTATCTGCCTCCGGCGGCTACCTCGCAGCAGGCTATTCCTCCAGACCCAGAACCTCTGTCGCAACAGAAGTTTCAGCATACGCTTTCCCTCACTCGGCTTGCTCTTCTGCCAGGTAAGCTGCCAGCTCCGCCACCTCGGCCCCGCCCGTCAGCTTCAGGAAGATGTCCTCCAGCGAAGAGCCGGGTGCGGCTGCCTGCTGGCGCAGCTCATCCACGCTGCCCTCGGCGATGAGTCGCCCCTCGTGGATGATGCCTACGCGGTCGCACATGTGCTCAGCCACTTCCAGGATGTGGGTGGACATGAATACGGTTGCCCCTTGCTCACACAGCTCCCGCAGCATATCCTTGACCAGGCGGGCGCTCTTGGGATCGAGCCCCGTCGTCGGCTCATCCAGAAAGAGCACCCGCGGCCTGTGCACCAGCAAGCTGCAGATGGCCAGCTTCTGCTTCATGCCGTGGGAGTAGCTCTCAATGAGCTGATCGGCCCACTCCTGTAGATCGAACAGGCCCAGCAGCCGCTCGATGCGCTCCTCTTGCCGTTTTGGGTCCACGCGATACAGCCCAGCCACGAAGCGCAGGAACTCCCGCCCCGATAGTTTGGGGTAGGCAAAGGGCTCCTCCGCCAGGTAGCCAATGGCTGCCTTGACCTTTAGCGGTTCCTGCAAGACGTCGTGGCCGGCGATGATGGCTGTCCCTGCGGTCGGACGTAAGAGCCCTGTGAGCATGCGGATGGTGGTGGTCTTCCCTGCCCCGTTGGGCCCCAGAAAGCCGAACAACTCGCCAGATTCCACCCGCAGGTTGAGATTATCTACGGCCAACAGATCGCCATAGCGTTTGGTCAAGCCGAATGTTTCGATCATCTTTCCTCTCCAAACGGGCCTGCGCAGCAGGTCGGGGAGTGTGGGGGGTGTCCCCCCAATATCCCCTCTTCTCGTCGCCGGTGTGGGGCATTGGCCCATTTAGCCCCGCCCTGAACAGGAAAAAGTGGGGTTGAGGGGATACCCCTCAAGCTCCCCAGGCTTCGCTGCGCAAGCCCCCAAACAATTCGTGTTGGACAATTGGATTGCTTTCTAGTAGAATAGAGCTGAGGTGGTCAATACAATTATCATCGAAAAACGGGGAAAAGTCAAGCTTTTGGAATCAGAAATGAAAACCTTGGGATTGCGTGCTGGGTTGAGGCAGCGGAGAAGCTTCCTGCTATTGGTGCTTGGATTGGCGCTTGTTGCTGGTCTAGCCATTTGGTGCATCTCGGCCAGACTGGGTGGAGAGGAGGACGAGACCTGGGCCAGGATACGGCGAGAGGGACTGATGCGGGTGGGAATGGACGCCAGTTGGCCGCCCTTCGAGTTCGTTGACGATGATGGCCAGATCGTGGGCCTCGACGTAGACTTGGCGCTAGCCATCGGGCAGCGCCTGGGCGTGGAGGTGGAGCTGGTCAACGTGGGCTTCGACAGCCTCTACGATGCTCTCTACGCCGGCCGGTTCGATGCCATCATTTCGGCCTTGCCCTACGACCCCCTGCTGCTCGGCGATGTGGCCTATTCCATTTCCTATTTCAATGCCGGGCAGGTACTTGTGGTACGCGACGATGAGACGGGAATCAACGAAACAGATGACCTGTCTGGGAAGAGGGTAGGGGTGGAGTGGGGCTCGGAGGGCGATGTGGTGGGCAGGCGGCTGCAGGAGAGGGTCGAGGGGTTGAGTTTGCAGACTTACATAGCCCCCCAGGACGTGTTGCGGGCCTTGAAAGGGGGCGGGGTCGAGGCAGCTATAGTGGATGCTGTGTCTGCTTACCAGTTCATTGTTGCGGAGGGTGGTGTGCAGGTGGTCGGCGACCCGCTGACCGATGAACTGTACGTCGTTGCCGTGCGGCTGGACAGCCCCCTGCTTCTGAGGGCCATCAACGAAGCGCTGGTGGAGATGAGGGAGGTCGGCACGCTGGAAAGGATTCAGGCGAAGTGGTTCCGTTAAGGTCAGCTCTCGAACGGTAGCAACGCGAACCCAGCCTTCTCAAAATTGCGGTCGAAGGCAAAGGCGCTGCGCAGGCCCAGTTGTCGCATGATGGCGAAGCTGGTGCAATCGGTGAAGGAGAAATACTTGTCGTCGTATCTGACAAACAGGTTCCATGCCGCTTGCCATATCTTCTCATCAACGTTGATCAGCTTCACCAAGGGACTCTGCAGCACCCACCTGCCGAACTCGACGGCTTTTCCGTGGCCGAGGCGAGCCCGCATCAAGGTCAAGGTCTCATCAATCACATAATCACTGGTAAAGAGCCAGGCTTTCTGACCGATGAGTTTCTGCATAAAAGCAGAGGCGCGAGGGTGGTAGATGTCCAAGTCATTGAACGGGGCATACCAAGCCCCGGTGTCAACGAAGGTTTTCATTCATCTTTCTCCCATCCATAAAGATACTTATCATGATGGATGGAGACATCGTTAGGGCCCGAAGACGCTGCCCCCACGATATTCCAGATGGGATCGTCCTCGCGGAGCACCACGCCCTCCTCACGGTCCAGGTATTCCCTCAGGGCCTGGCGAACCTGCTCAGCCATACTAAGACCTATGGACTTGCTTCGTCTTTTCAGTTCCTCGTAAACATCCCTGGGTATATAAACCTGAGTTCTCACCATAGCGCTCATCATATCCTCCGTGTGTTCGAGTAGGGGCAGGTCTTGCACCTGCCCAGGGCGACCGCAAGGGATCGCTCCTACAACCGAATTTGAACCCTCGTTTGCAATATATGGCTGTGTATACATTATGCCCCAGGTGAAAGTTTTGTCAAGCTCGGTTAGCCAATCTCTCATCCGCGATGCTCAAGTGAGGGTATCTATTCACCTTGTGCTCACAGCGGACCTTGGTCCGCTGTCCCGAGGGCGCAGTTGGGTGCCGAAAACCACTGGGGTTACCTGTGCAGGGTCACAGCGGGTTGCCGAGGCCGCTGGACTAGGATCCAGCGGGAGCAGGTGAAAGTTACAAGCGAGGAGTTGCCTTTCCGTTCGTTTTTATGGTAGAATATAAACAGGTGAAGAATGGATCAACTGTTATTGAAAGACAAACTGCAGACCCTTCCCACCAAGCCCGGTGTCTACCTGATGAAGGACGAGCAGGGCGAAGTGATATACGTGGGCAAAGCGGTTAACCTGCGAAATCGGGTACGCTCCTACTTCCACGCCTCAGCTCAACACTCTCCCAAGCTACGCCGCATGGTGGACCACATCGCCGATTTCGATTTCATCGTCACCGACTCGGAGATAGAGGCCCTTATCCTGGAGTGTAACCTCATCAAGGAACACCGCCCCAAGTACAACGTTCGCCTCAAGGACGACAAGCGCTACCCCTACATCAAGGTCACCTGGCAGGAGGATTATCCCCGCGTCATCATCACCCGCCGCATGGAGCAGGACGGAGCCCGCTACTTCGGCCCCTTCACCGCTGTGTGGGCTGTCCACCAGACCCTGGATGTGCTGCGCCGACTGTTTCCCTATCTGACCTGCAAACGGAAGATCACGGGCCAGGACACACGAGCTTGCCTCTACTATCACATCGGCCGCTGCGCGGGGCCCTGCATCGGCGCCATCTCCAAGGAAGAGTACCGCGCCCTCATCAACCACCTCTGCTTATTCCTGGAGGGTAGGACAGAGGAGATCGTGGCCGACCTGCGGGCCCAGATGAGATCAGCGGCTGAAGCGCTGGACTTCGAGCGAGCAGCCGTCCTCCGCGATCAGATAAGGGCTGTAGAGAAGGTCACGGAGCGGCAGAAAATCGTCTTGGTAGTTGAAGGGGACCAGGATGTGATCGCCCTGGCCCGCGAAGAGGACGACGCCTGCGTGCAGGTGTTCTTCATCCGGCAGGGCAAACTCATCGGCC
Source organism: uncultured Anaerolineae bacterium (assembly GCA_964602575.1). GTDB lineage: Bacteria > Chloroflexota > Anaerolineae > VGOG01 > VGOG01 > CAZRSI01. The sequence goes on along the minus strand of CAZRSI010000005.1, from coordinate 19,025 downwards.
GCGAATACTTCGTCCTGGCGGGCACCGCCGAGGAAAGCGAAGCAGAGATCGTAGCTTCATTTGTCAAGCAGTTCTACGACGAGGCTGCTTACGTGCCTCCCAGGATCCTCCTGCCCACCGAGATCGAGGAGGCTCCAATTATCGAGGCCTGGCTGAGGGAGAAAAGAGGTAGCAAGGTGAAATTGCACGTGCCCAGGCGGGGTCGGCAGCGAGAACTAGTGCAGATGGCTGCCGAGAACGCCGCCGAGACTCTGGCCAGCCTGCGAGCCCAGTGGGTGATGGATGCGGGCAGGAGCGTGAAGGCTCTGGCTGAACTGCAAGAGCACCTGGGCCTGGAGGAGGCACCCACTCGCATCGAAGGCTACGACATCTCCAACATCCAGGGAACGGCGGCCACGGGCAGCATGGTAGTGTTTGTCAAAGGTGTGCCCCGCAAGAGCAACTACCGGCGCTTCAGGATTCGCACGGTAGAGGGGGCGGATGATTACGCCATGATGCAGGAAGTGCTGCGCAGGCGCTTCAGGAGAGCGACGCAGCGAATCAGTGAATCGGCGAGCGGGGAAACCGGCGAAGACTCCTGGACTATCATGCCCGATCTGATCGTCGTTGATGGTGGGAAGGGGCAACTGAACGCCACCCTGGAGGTGTTGGAGGAATACGGCCTGAGGGGCGAAGTCCCCGTCATTAGCCTGGCCAAGAAGCGGGAGGAGGTATTCATGCCTGGTTGTTCGGAGCCTCTGATCCTGCCTCGCGATTCGCAGGCTCTCTACCTCTTGCAGCGCATTCGCGACGAGGCCCATCGCTTCGCCATCGGTTATCACCGCCAGTTGCGAACCAAGAAGAGCCTGGCCTCAATGCTGGAGGAGGTCCCTGGCATCGGTCCCAAGCGTCGCCAGGCTCTCTTACAGCACTTTGGCTCCATCGAGGCCATTCGCCGGGCCAACATCGAGGAACTGGCCGCTGTGAAGGGAATGACCAGGAAGGCGGCGGAGAGCGTCAAGGAATATCTGTGATCATAGCCACAGTTTCCCGGAGGTCCTGCGAGACAAGGGAACTCATAGGGACTCGTGGGAATTCTGGGGAACTTTGATCGCCGGAGGTCTCTGGCCGAGGCGAAAGCTTAGATAATTGTCAAGCGGTATTTTTTGGTGTATCAACGATCAATCAGGGAAGCCAGCACCTTGGGCCGGTTGGTGATGATGCCATCCACGCCCAGGGCCATCAGGCGCTCCATCTCGCCCGGCTCGTCCACCGTCCAGACGTTCACCCGATAACCTCTCTCCTTTGCCCAGGCCATGTACTCTTGCGTGACCAGATGCTTCTCCGGGTGCAAGGCATCGGGATTGGCCAGAAACACAAGTATGGTTCGGAGTAGGTGACCCGGCAGGTCAGAGGAGTAGAGGAGGCCAGTGGAAATGTGAGGATTGAGCCTCTTGATCCGACGCAGGACGAGCGGGTTGGACGAGGAAACGATAACTCGATGGACCAGGTTGTGGTCCTCGATGAGCCGCACCACCTCGGCCGTCAGGTGGGCGCCGCTCAAAATCCTGGCCTTTATCTCGATGTTCAAAACTAGTTGCTGACCGACCTCGACAATGACCTCCTCCAGAGTGGGTATGCGTTCGTCTGCGAAGCGTTCATCGAACCAGGAGCCAGCGTCTAACTCCTTCAGCTCGGCCAGGGTTTTGTCTTTGACTGCCCCCTGTCCATTGGTGGTGCGGTCTACCGTGAAGTCGTGGATGACCACGGCCTCGCCATCTTTAGAAACCTGCACGTCTAGCTCTATGCCATCGGCACCTACCTCCCTGGCCTGGCGAAAAGCGGCCAGGGTGTTCTCTGGAGCATCGTGGCTGGCTCCTCGATGGGCGAAGTTCAAGACCTTATCCGTCATCCCTCGTCACTCCTCATCGAGAACTTCACCTACCCGCAGCACCTCCTCCTCGGTATTGTACCCATGCGGTGAGACGCGGATGTAGTTTTCGCGCAGCGAGACAATGACTTTGTTGGCGGTGAGTTTCTCGTAGTCGGCTTTGACATTACGGGTGGGGAAGGAGACAATGGCCGAGCGATGCTCAGGCCGCAGGCAACTGGCGATCTGATAGCCTCTCCTCTGGAGGTCCTCGATGAGGATATCCGTCAAGTGCAGCGTTCGGCGGTGGATCTCCTCGATGCCCACCTCCAGTAGAAGGCTAACCGAGGCCAGCAAGCCCACCTTCCCCACCAGGTTGCCTGTACCCGGCTCGAAGCGCTTGGCATTTGGTAGGAAGGTCAGGTTGTAGTCGCGGAAGTTCAAGGCATCCACCACGCAGTCGGCACCGGCATAGGCGGGGATCATCCCCTCGATAAGCTCTCGTCGGCAGAAGAAAAGCCCCAAGCCGCAGGGCCCCATGAGCCATTTGGGGCCGCCACAGGACAACATGTCAATCTGGTACTCCCTCACGTCCAGCGGGATCACCCCCAGGGACTGAATGGCGTCCACCACAAAGTAGATGCCTCTGCTTTTGCAGAACTCGCCGATGCCCTTGAGGTCGTTTCGGAAGCCGGTCAGAAACTCCACCGAGCTTGCCGCCACTACTTTCGTTCGCTCGTCAACGTATTCCTCCAGGTCGTCCAGAGCCAGCCCGCCCTTCCGGTGGGGGATGATGCGGGCTTCCACCCCCTGTCGCGCCAGGTTCATCCAAGGGTAGACATTAGCCGGGTACTCCATGTCGCAGAAGACCACATGGCACTGCCGTGGACTGAAAAGGAATCCGGGAATCCTGTAGATCCGTGTCCTGAATCATTATAACACACACGCCCCCAAAGGACAAGCGGTTGACTAATACCGAGAAAGGTGCTATACTAGGCGATGTCAACAACCCTAACTGGAGGTGTGAGATGATTGAGAACATCCATTGGTTAGGACACGCCAGTTTCAGGATCGAGAACGACAAGACCATCTATATAGACCCTTATGAATTGAAGGGCGAACCGCCAAAGGCCAACCTGATCCTCATCACCCACGACCACTCCGACCACTGCTCTCCAGACGACGTGGCCAAGATCGCCAAAGATGACACCGTGATCGTGACCATCGCTGCTGCGGCCCAGAAGCTGAAGGGCGATGTGCGGGTAGTTAAGCCTGGTGATAGCATCACGGTGCTGGGTATCCCCATCGAGGCCGTCCCCGCCTACAACGTGAACAAGTTCCGTAGCCCTGGCGAGCCATTTCATCCAAAAGAGAGCGGCCACGTGGGCTTCATCCTCACCGTGGGAGGGCAGCGCATTTACCACGCTGGCGACACCGACATCATTCCTGAAATGAACGACATTCAGGCCGACATCGCCCTGCTGCCCGCGGGAGGCACCTATACCATGACGGCCGAGGAGGCCGCCGAGGCCGCGAACAGGATCAAGCCCAAAGTGGCTATCCCCATGCACTACGGCGCTATCGTGGGTTCCATCAAGGACGCTGAGCGCTTCCGCGACCTGTGCGAAACGGAGGTGGTCATCCTGTCCCAGGAATAAGGCCCCAGGTACTACGAGTTCTGTCACATCCCGAAATACCGCAGGTAATAAGGCCCTGAGTTCTGCCTGGTAAAACCCCAGGGGCCTGAAAACTTACGAAAGAGCAAGGCCTTTAGGGTTTTACCGGGCGATCAGGGCCTGAATTTTACCTGGCAAACCCGAAGGGCCTGAAGGCTTAAACCGAGTGCATGAGGAGGCAGATCTGGCTGATACCAGCATTAGCCTCTTCCGCCGTCCTAATGGTCAGGTGGCCGGCAAGGTGGGCTTCCGCATCCTGGGTGAGGGAGTATAGGGTCCACTTGCCCTTGATCTTGAAGGCCCACTAGCCCGAATCGCCGATTTGCTCCCAGGTACATACCGCGTGGGAGTCTGGGACGAGGGGAAGACACACCTCTTCGGTTCTGCCTAGCCAGGTGCAATGCACTTGTCCGAAGTGCGTTGCACCTTAATCCCCACCAGGAGGTGAGAGGATGTCACGAAGAGTTGCGCGTATCACCAGGAGGGATTTCCTCAGGAAATCGGCATTGACAGCCGGCACTGCTGTTGTTGGAGGACTGCTGGAGGCCTGCGGGCGGAGGGATGCCCTGCACCCGACGGCCACGCCGCCTCCTCCATCGCCGATGCCCACGGCGACCGAAACCCTCGCGCCACCGACTGCCACGCCCCTCCCGGCCGAACTGGCAGCCGATATGGTGCTGATGGGCGGCAAGGTCATCACTGTGGACCCGGCCGACACTATCGCCCAGGCGGTGGCGATCAAGGACGGGCTCATCCAGGCCGTGGGCGACGACGAGGCCGTCCGCGCCCTGGTCGGTGAGAAAACAAAGATGATTGACCTGGGCGGCAAAGCGGTGACTCCTGGGTTGATTGACCCCCACAATCATTTGCAGGTCTGGGGTCAGTTGCAGGGCTTCTATGTGGCCCTCATGCCGCCGGAGGTTAAGACCATGGACGACCTCAGGGAGAAGCTGGCGGAGGCCGTCGCCAAGACCCCGGAGGGCGAGTGGGTGAAGGGATTCTTCCTCTCCCTGGGCGGCAGGCTTCCCAACCGTCACGACCTCGACCCCGTCTCGCCCCATCACCCGGTCTGGATCATGCAGCAGGGCGGGCACTACGGTTCGGCCAACAGCCTGGCCCTCCAGAGAGCCGGCATCACCGCCGACACGCCGGATCCGGTCGGTGGGGTGATCGAGCGAGAGGCCCATGGTGAGCCAACTGGAGTGTTCTACAACCACCGCGCCATGGACGTGCTGCGGCGGCATGTCCCCCAGCCCACGGTGGAGATGATACGCGACAACATCGCCGCTGCCCAGCCCGTTTTCGCCGCGGCAGGAGTCACCACTTTCCACGACAACAACGTGCGCGGTGTGCACACCGTCGGGGCCTACTTCGACGCCGACCGCGAGGGGCAAATGCTCATCCGCGGCCAGGTGTACTACACCCTGGAGTGGCCCGGTGATCTGGAGCGGGCACTGAAGGAGATCGAGTACTACCAGGGGAATGGCTTCATGCGCTTCGCTGGCTTCAAGTTCCTGCTGGACGGTCAGGCCAAGATGGCCTACTGCCACCAGCCACACAACGGCGTGCGCTGGGATATGCCCACCTGGGATCCGCAGACCTTCAAAAACGCCATCCGCAAGCTGCACGACACCGGCCTGCAGATCTGCGTCCACTGCATGGGCGACGCGGCAGTGGACCTGACGCTGGATGCCTTCGAGGAGGCCATGAACGCCAACCCCCGTCCCGACCCTCGCCACCGCATCGAGCACTGCATCCTGAGCACGCCCCAGGCCACGCAGCGCATGAAGGACCTGGGGGTGGTGGTCTCTACCCAGCCGCAGTTCATCCGGCTGGGCGGCGACCATTATGCCGACATGTTCGGCGAGGAGCGGGCCAAGCGGGTGATCGTCACCCGCGAGTGGCTGGAGGCTGGCGTCCCGCTGGCCCTGGGCTCCGACGCTCCAACTACTCCCTGGATTGCGCCTCAGGTGACGCTCTTTGGGGCCGTGACGCGCATCACCTTCTCCAACCAGTTCTATGAACCCGACCAGGCCCTGACCATCCAGGAAGCACTGTGGGCGCACACCATGGGTTCGGCCTACGCCGGCTTCGAGGAGGACATCAAGGGCTCCATCGAGCCGGGCAAGCTGGCCGACTTGGCCGTGTGGAGCGAGAACCCCTACACAGCGCCGCCGCGACGGTTAATGGAAAATCCCCATCGTGATGACGTTGGTCGCTGGGGAAATCGTCTTTCAGGCGTGAAGCGTGTTGCCCCTTGTGTTGGGCATTACGGGACTCGCAATACGGTCCGCGCCATAGTCGAAAACCAAAAATCAGGAGGGAGCATGAAAAACAAATCGTTAGTTGTTATGGGCGTTACCGTTGCCCTGTTGGCCTTGTTGGGGATAGGCGGTACCGCGCTGGGTGACTCGTCTCAACCGGGGCCGGCTCACGGACAGAGGATGGCCCAGGCCAACGATGTCTGGAGCAGCGGCTGGGTGGACATCGCTCCAGGCGAGACCAGGGCTTTTACCCACGACCTGGGCGGAGACCCTGCGCTGTACGCCGTGGACCTCTGGTTCCGGGATACCCGGTCGCCAGGTTTTGGCATCCACCACCGGGCCTATGGCGGCATGGACGTGGCCGGGCAGCGCTACGGCGTCCACTGGCAGAACCTCACCAGCAACTCCATCAGCGTGGTGCGCCAGCCGGACGACGTTGCTGCAGCTCAGGTCTACCTGCGCATCTGGATACCTGATCCACCCGACTACGACAGCGGCTGGGTGAACATCCAGCCTGGCCAGTTGATCACCCTCACCCACAATCTGGGCGGGGACGTGGATGACTACACTGTGGGCATGAAGTGCCAGGACATGACTCCCGGCGGCCTGGGGATTCACCAGTATGCCTTCGGTGGCCTGGAGGCCGGTGGACAGTACCAGGGAGCTGCCTGGCAGAACCTGACTGACACCGCCATCCAGGTGCAACGTTTCGGAGCTGACGCCACCGTGCATCAGGTGCGCGTGTTCATTACCCTTCCTGATCCGCCTGATTACGACAGCGGCTGGGTGGGCGTGGCCCAGGGCGAGACGCGGACCTTCACCCACGATCTGGGAGACAACCCCAACGGCTACGTGGTGCGGGCCTCGACCCGGTCGGCGGCTGCAGGCATCAACACGCGGACGGCAGGCGGCCTGGAAGCCGGCGGCCATTTCTACGGTGCCAACTGGGAGAGGCTGACCGACAACACCATCAACGTCTTCCGTCGCCCTCACGACGCCTCCGCTGACCAGGTGCGCGTCCGCATCTGGGCCGCGGAAGTCGGGCCGACTGGCCCCTGGCAAAGTTGGACCAACGCCAACTACGTGCGCAGCCTGGCGCTGCAGGATGGCGTGCTCTGGGCGGGCACCGAGGGGGGCGCCGTGCGGTGGAACCCGGCCACCGGCAGCTACACCAAGTACCTGGCCCCGGACGGGCTGGGGGATGGCGATGTGCGGGCCGTGGCGCCTGACAACTCCGGCGTCACCTGGCTCGGCACTTACGGCGGTGGCCTGGCAGCTTACGACGGTGCGGCGTGGACGGCCTTCACCGTCACTGATGGCCTGGCTAACAACTACATATATGCCATCGCTTTCCAGGATGGCCTCAAGTGGGTTAGCACCAGCTATGGACTCAACGCCTTCGACGATGACGGCACGCCATCTGACAAGTCGGACGACACGTGGACGACCTTCCGCACACAGGATGGGTTGAGCAACAATTACGTGTACGCCGTGGCCCTGGACAGTGGCGGTCGGAAATGGCTTGGTACCTACGACGGGTTGGACGTGCTGGATGACCAAGGCACACCCCACGACAAATCTGATGACACCTGGGCGATCTTCTCCGAGGGAGACGGCCTGGTCTACCGCACGGTATATGCCCTCGTTGTGGATCACCAGGACCGGGTGTGGGCCGGGACCACCAGCGGCCTGAGCGTGCTGGACTTCGCCGGCACGCCTTTTGACAAATCCGACGACACCTGGATGACCTTCACCCCTGACGACGGGCTGACCGATGACGACGTGTACAGCCTGGCGGTGGACTCCCAGGGCCGGCTGTGGATCGCCACCTACGGCGGCGGCATCTTTGTGCTCGATCACGGAGGCACACCCTTCGACAAGTCCGATGATACGTGGACGCAGTTCACCTCCGGCGACGGCCTGGTATCCAACGTCCTGTACGCCCTGATGCTGGACGAGCCCGCCGGGCAGGTGTGGGCCGGCAGTTGGGGGTACGGGATCAGCCGCCTGGAGTACGCCGGCACCGTCGAGGACAAGTCCGATGACACCTGGACCACCTTCGCCGCCGAGGACCCTCTTCCCGATAACGCCGTCTACGCGCTGCTCCCCGAGGGAGGCCACGTCTGGGTCGGCACCTGCGGCGGTCTTACTGCTACCGATGGGGAGACCTGGACGACCTTCACCTTCGTTGACGGCCTGGCAAGCACCTGCGTCTACGCCATCACCTGGCAAGAGGGCCTCAAGTGGGTTGCCACGAACTACGGGCTCAATGCCTTCGACGACGGAGGCACCCCCCACGACAAGTCAGACGACACGTGGACCACCTTCCGCACGGAGGATGGGCTGAACAGCAATAACCTGCGAGCTGCGACCCTGGACGGCAGCGGCCGGAAATGGCTTGGCACGTGGGGAGGTGGGCTGAACGTGCTGGACGATGGCGGCACTCCCCACGATAAGTCCGATGATACCTGGGCTGTCTTCACCACCACCGACGGCTTGGCCAACGATAGCATCTACTCGGTGGCGGTGGATGGGTCCGAGAGGGTCTGGGTCGGGACTTATGACAGCCTGAGCGTATTGGACTTCGCTGGCACGCCCTTCGATAAATCTGATGATGCCTGGATGACCTTTACCAACGCCGACGGTCTGGCATCCCACTGGGTCTACTCGGTCGCGGTGGACGGGGACGGGCAGGTCTGGGCCGGCACCGGCAGCGGCCTCAATGTGCTGGACTACGCTGGCACTCCCTTCGACAAGTCTGACGACACCTGGACCCGGTTCAGCACTGGAGACGGGCTTGCTGGCTATCTTGTCCAGGCCATCACTTTCGACGCGACGGGTCGTCTGTGGCTGGCCACGGATGGTGGGTTGAGTGTCCTGGACACGGCCGGCACCTCTCACGACAAATCGGACGACGTCTGGCTCACCTGGTGTGTGGCCGACGGGCTGGTGGACAACTATCTCCGCAGCGTCGCCATTGACCGGTCGGGCGCTGTCTGGATGGGCACGAGCACCGGGCTGAGCAGGATGATCGGCGCCGTGCAGCATCGGGTCTATCTACCCCTCGTCACGAAGGGCTACACCCACCAGTGAAACCGAGCCGGCTTACGGCGATGGCGTGACGGGGCATACTGGGAACAACAGGCCAGCGACTACATGATCCGGGCGGTGATAGTGGAGCGGTAGTATGCACTGAGACCCTTGGGGTTTTCAAAATCCCAAGGGTCTTGGAGACCGACCTTCCCCCATCCCCTCCCTGCCAGGGAGGGGTGAATGCAAAAAAGGAGCAGACCAGCTTCGATCTGCTCCCTTTGTCTTCAAGAAGTCTCCCCTGATGGGCGAAGGTCTCTGACCGAGCCCTTCTTCCGCCTCGGTCGGAGACCTTCGGCGATCGAGAGTGAAGGCGAGGTGTCAGGCTGTCTCCCTCAATTCAACAGGGCGCTCCGATTGGGTGAGGAGCAAGGGGGGAGCCTTGCCCAGGATGGTGTCGGCGCTAATGATGCATTTCTTCACGTCGCGCCGCGAGGGTATCTCGTACATCACGTCCAGCAGGGCTCTCTCGATGATGGTCCTCAGGCCCCGGGCCCCGGCTTCGTGTTTCATGGCCTCCTCGGCCGCTGTGGCCAAAGCCTCCTCGGTGAAAATCAGCTCCACATTGTCCAGAGCCAGGAGTCGCTGGAACTGTTTGGTCACCGCGTTCTTGGGGCGAGTCAGGATCTCGATCATGTCCTCTTTGGTGAGAGGATCAACGGTGACGATCAGGGGCAAACGGCCCACCAACTCCGGGATCATGCCATATTTCATCAAATCATCGGACGTGACTTTCCTCAGAAGCTTGGCGGTTCTCCTTTCCTCGCTTTCCTTCTGCAACTCGGCTGCCTCTCCCGTCAGGAAGCCCACCCGCCCTTTTGCTCCGATGCGCTCAGCCACGATCTTCTCCAGGCCGTCAAATGTGCCCCCGCAAATGAAGAGGATGTCAGTGGTGTCAATCTGGATAAACTCCTGGTGAGGGTGCTTCCGACCGCCCTGAGGAGGGACGTTAGCCACTGTGCCTTCGATGATTTTCAGCAACGCCTGCTGCACTCCCTCACCCGAGACATCACGGGTGATGGAGGGATTATCCCCGGTTTTGCGAGCCTTCTTATCCAGTTCGTCAATGTAGATGATGCCCTTCTCGGCCCGGGCTACGTTGTAATCGGCAGCCTGAATCAGGCGCAGCAGGATGTTCTCCACATCCTCGCCCACGTACCCGGCCTCGGTCAGGGCGGTGGCATCGGCGATAGCGAAAGGAACATCCAGGATCTTGGCCAGGGTCTGGGCCAGCAGCGTCTTGCCGCACCCAGTGGGCCCGATGAGCAGGATGTTGCTTTTCTCCAGTTCCACATCATCGCTTTGGACCCCCGCGCTGATGCGCTTGTAGTGATTATACACTGCCACCGAGAGCACTCGCTTGGCTTCCTCTTGGCCGACAACATATTCGTTCAGGCGCTCGTAGATCTCCTTGGGGGAGGGAATCGTTTCCAGGAAGAGTTCCTCTTCGGGTGAGTCTGGGACTTCCCCGTTCAAAATCTCCAGGCACAAGTAAACACATTCATCGCAGATGTAAACTGAGTCTGGGCCGGCTATCAAACGATTGACTTCACTCTGGCTTCGCCGGCAAAAAGAGCAGTACTGTTCCTCTCGTCGCATTCTGGCCATCTTGGCTTGCCTTTCTGTCCATTTTTGCTCGCGACGGATTGTCAGATCCGTCGCCCAGGAGAGAAGAGAGTTTTGTTGGGCAATGGCTTCGCCGCTGCTCAACAAAAACATCAGCCATTTTCCTTGGCTTCCTCTTCCTCAATTGTCCCCTTGCGAGGTTTCAACACCTCATCAATGATGCCATATTCCACGGCTTCCTGTGCATCCATGAAATAGTCTCGGTCGAAGTCCTTGGTTATTCGCTCCACCGACTGCCCCGTATGGCGAGCCAGCAGATTCTTGAGCAAGTTTTGCATACGCAATAGCTCTCGAGCTTGAATCTCCACGTCGGGGGCGTAACCCCTTGCTCCACCGCCGGCAGGATGCATGTGGATGGTAGCATGAGGAAGGGCGTAACGGCGGCCTTTTGTGCCAGCAGCCAGCAGAATAGTACCCAGGCTAGCCGTCCAGCCCACCGCAATAGTGGAAATAGGGGCTTGCACCTGTTGCATGGTGTCGTAGATGGCTAAGCCCGGATATATCTCGCCGCCAGGACAGTTTATGTACAAAGAGATGTCCTTCTCCGGGTCCTCTCGGTCCAGGAAAAGCAGTTGAGCCACAATCACATTGGCCACCTGATCGTTGATGGGGGTTCCAAGGAAGATAATTCGCTCCTTGAGCAACAAAGAGTAAATGTCGTACATCCGCTCGCCGCGGCCAGTACTCTCAATAACATAGGGAATCAGTGATTTCATCATCTCACTCCTTCGCTTTTGTTGGCGAGCCCTTGGGGTTTTAGGAAACTCCAAGGGTTTGGGTATCTACTCCTTCTCCACAACCTGCTCTTCTATGTCCTCCAACTCAGAGGGCCTTTCCGCTGTTTGAGGCTCTTCCAACTCGCCTCTAGCAATGGCTGCCAGGCGTTCCATGGCTTTTCGAGTTGCATCCGGTTCGTTCTCCAGGCCCTCCAGTTCAATGAACTTATCTAAGACAAGAGCCAATTTCAGTCGCTCTTCGGCTTGAGGTGCTATCTCTTTCTGGAACTCCTCTTTAGTCTGTTTCTTCATGGCCAGGTAGTCTTCGAGGTTCAGATTCTGCCGTCTAAGACGGCGATCGAATTCCTTCAGCAAGTCATCAATTTGCTCCTCCAACAGCACTGGTGGAAACTCTATCCTCGCCTGTTCCATTAAAGCGTTCAAGGCTCGGTAAGCAAAGCGTTCTTCAGCTTCAGCCTGCAATTGGCTACGTAATTCGGCTTTGAGGTCCTCCAATGTCTCGTAGTCACCAACAGTGCGGGCCAAGTCGTCATCAATATCGGGTAGCACTTTTTCCTTCAGGTCGTGGAGCTGAACATTGAAACGAACCTGCCGACCAGCCAGATCTTCGTCTGCGTAATCCTCAGGATAGGCCAGCGTGAATTCCCGCTTCTCGCCAGGGGTCATACCCAGAAGTTTCTCGCCGAAGCCAGGTAATGGGTCAGTAGAATCGCTTTCCAAGAAGAACTGGCTTCCTTCGTTTTCAATTACTGTCTCCCCTTTGATCTTGCCTTCGATGTCCACCATGACCATGTCGCCCCACTGGGCGGGTCGTTCCACAGATTGCCAAAAAGCGTTCTCCTCTTGAATTTTCTTGAGGATTCTATCTAATTCTTCATCAATGGCCTCTGGTTCGGACTCCAGGCGTATTTGACGGTAATCGCCTAGCTCGACCTCCGGACTCAAGGGCACCACCAGTTTTAGTACAAGCGGCTCGATGTCATAATCGGTCAGGGTCGCTGGACGGAATGGTTCGATGCCGATTTCTTGCAAGGCTTCTTTGTAGAGGTGATCCCCCAGCTCATCCACTACCTCCTGATACAGTGTTTCCTTGCCAAAATAGCGGGCGATGACGTGGTAGGGGGCTCTGCCCGGCCGGAAGCCCGGAATCTTGGCCCGTCGTGAGATGCGGCGGGCAACGTCTCGCAAAGCTCGCTGGGTTTGCTCCTCATCCACCTCAATGGTGAGAGCCATTTGGCAGTTCTCTAGCCTCTCGGTCTCAACTTTCAACGTCTCAGTGTTCTCCTTTCCAAGTAGTGATTATAGCACAAAACCCTGAGATAGGGTAATCCTTGTGAAACATAGTTGCTCGCGGGGATGGCTCACCGCGTGGTATTTGACAAAGCTAATTCTAGCACGCTCACTGATTTCTGTCAAAAGTGTTTGTTTAGCGATTAGGGCAATCGCAAACTCTGCTAACCTCCCGCAGGTTATGCACATTAATGGCAGAGTACCTCGAATTAGAGGGAGACATTTGGTCAGAAATTTGAACCTGCGGGAGGTTCTGGCGCTCCAATCCAAAGAATGCGATTGCCCTATTTGGCGATTTGACAGAAGCAGGGAAGTGTGCTATTATGATGTTGTAGGACGAAGTAAGTTCTTGTTTCTCGTAGCACCAATGCATCACGAACTGCCTGGCTTCGTGTGACGTCAGGTGGTTCTGTACAGCCGTGGCCCATCGGCGTCAGTTGGTCAGCAGAACAAAGAACAGACTGTTCCGCCCTACGATATCTCACAGGGAAGGAGGTGCACCAGCTCGTGGCTGAGAGAATCCAGGGCACGGTGAAGTGGTTTAGCCGCGACAAGGGCTACGGCTTCATTCAGCGCGATGGCGGCGACGATGTGTTCGTCCACTTCTCGGCTATCCAGACTGAGGGTTTCCGCACTCTGGAAGAGGGCGAGAGGGTGGAGTTCACCGTTGAGGATACCCCCAAAGGCCCTCAGGCCGTCAACGTGGTGAGATTGCAGGCTTAATCGAACCGTAGTGACCCCCGCAAAAAGCCACCTGCCCGGTTGACGCAGGTGGCTTTTTGCATTATACTATCTTCTTGTCAAGAATGCCCGCACAGGACACGGGGCTAGGACAATCTCAAAATCACGGTTCACAGGAGTGGGAATGGTTAAGATAATCTTCCGGGATAAGGAATGGGAGTTGCGAGCCGGAATGACAGTGAGGGATGCCATCCTGAAAGTGGGACTGGACCCTCAGGCCGTCCTGGCCGTGCGTGAGGGCAAGCTGATTAATGAGGCTACGATTCTGAGAGATGGTGATACGATAAAGCTGATAGGTGTGATTTCAGGGGGATAACAGTGAAGTGTCGAAAGTGCGGCGCGATTGCCGTTATCAACATGCGACAGCACAAGCTTGCCCTGTGCGAGGAGCATTTCCTGGAATGGGTCCTCGAGCGGACGGAACGGACTATCAAAAGATACAGAATGTTTGGCCCCAAGGATAAAATCCTGGTGGCCGTTTCCGGCGGCAAGGACAGCCTGGCGCTCTGGGACGTGCTTCTGCGCCTGGGCTATCAGGTTGAAGGGCTTTATATCCACCTGGGCATAGACAGCGGGGGCTATTCGGACAGCTCCCTGGAGTATGTGGAGCGGTTTGCAGCAGCGCGGGGGGGAGCCAGGTTTCGGGTGGTGGATGTCAAAACCGAGTACGGCCAATCGGTGCCGGAGCTGGCGCGAAGGACGCACCGGGGGCGCAAGCCCTGCGCCCTCTGCGGACTGGTGAAGCGCCATATTATGAACCGCGTAGCCTATGAGGGCGGCTACGATGCAATCGCCACCGGGCACAACCTGGACGACGAAGCTGCCGTCTTGATGCAGAACACTCTGCGGTGGCAGACGGGCTACCTGGCGCGCCAGGCTCCTGCCCTGCCCTCCACCCATCCCAAGCTGGCCCGAAAGGTGAAGCCCTTCGTACGTCTATACGAGCGAGAGACGGCAGCCTATGCCATCGTGCGAGGCATTGAGTACATCTACGATGAGTGCCCTTATGCTGTGGGCTCTACCACCAATTTTTACAAAGAACTCCTCAATCAATTGGAGAGTCGCTCGCCGGGGGCCAAGCTGGCTTTCTACCTCGATTTCCTGCGGGCGCGAAAGGAGGGGCGATTGACATTGGAGGGTGATGAGCCGCCGCCAATGCACGAGTGCGAGAAATGCGGTCAGCCGACCACGGCGCCGGGGCTGTGCGCGTTTTGTCGGCTGTGGGTGCAACGGATGGACAGCGGATAAACAGACGGGCAACAATGAGATAATTAAGGGAGCAGAAACCGTGTCTGACAAGAGAGGGCTCAATCAGGTTATCCTCGTCACATCGGCCTACATTGCCGCCCAGATGCTGGCCGATGTGACCAGCCTGAAAATCGCCAAGGTGGGTGGGTTTTCCATTGATGCAGGCACCTTCGTCTATCCGCTTACCTTCACCCTGCGCGATCTGGTGCACAAAACCGTTGGCGCAGCCGGAGCCCGTCTGTTGATTTTCACCGCTGCCGCCATCAACCTGATCATGGCGCTCCTCTTTGCCTTCACTGCTGCCCTGCCGCCCGATCCCTCCTGGCCGCTTCAGGATGCCTACGCCGCGGTGCTGGCGCCGGTCTGGCGCGTCGTCATCGCCAGCATCGTGGCCGAAGTGGTGGCCGAACTGGTTGACACCGAGGTCTACCGGCTGTGGGTGGAACGAGTGACCCGCCGCTACCAATGGGCGCGGGTGCTCACCAGCAACTCAGTCAGTGTGCCATTGGACAGCCTTGTCTTCTGCTGGTTGGCCTTTGGCGGTGTGCTTCCCAACGCTGTGGTCTGGAGCATCGTCGTCTCCAACATTTTGGTGAAGGGGGCCACCACACTGGTCAGCCTGCCAGCCATCTACCTGGTGCCCGAAACCCAAAGAGCGCGAGTGTTAAAGCCAGAAAGGTAGAGATGGACGAAAATACAGACCTGATTTTGAACGACGAATTGCCGCCGGATCACCGCTCCGGATTTGTGGCCATCATTGGCAAGCCGAACGTGGGCAAATCCACTCTCCTCAACGCCTGGCTGGGGGAGAAGATCGCCATCGTCTCCCCCAAACCGCAGACGACCCGCAATCGTTTGCGCGGCATTCTCACCCAACCCGACGCCCAGATCATCTTCGTGGACACCCCCGGTATTCACCAACCACGTCATAAGTTGGGAGAGTACATGGTGGAGACAGCTACCAGGGCCATCCCCGATGCCGATGTCGTACTGTTCGTAGTGGATGTCTCGGAGATGCCCACAGCGGAGGACGAGCAGATCGCCGGACTGCTCGAAGAGCACTGCCGGTCTCCAGTTATCCTGACTCTCAACAAGGCTGATCTGTTGCCTCCAGAGGAAGTGCAGCCTCACTGCAATGCTTATTTTAGGCTGGTGAGGTACGATGATTGGATGATGATCTCCGCTACCCGTGGTGATAACCTCGACAAGCTACTGGATATGGTTGTGGCACGTCTGCCCCAGGGCCCCCGCTACTACCCCTCAGATCAGCTCACTGATCAGAACATGCGCTTCATCGTGGCCGAACTGATCCGCGAACAGGTGCTGCGATTTGTCCACCAGGAAGTTCCCCACGCGGTGGCAGTGGCGGTGGAGGATTGGAAGGAGCGGCGGGAGAACCTAACCTACATCAGGGCCAATATCTATGTGGAGAGGGATTCCCAGAAGGCAATTCTCATCGGGCAGGGGGGCAGGATGTTGAAGCGCATTGGCCGGGCCGCCCGGGAGGAGATCGAACGGTTTGTGGGCACGCGGGTTTATTTGGATTTGTGGGTTAAAGTGCGCAAGAAGTGGCGTAAGAACGAGAAAGAGTTGCGTCGCTTAGGTTACGCCCTACCGCGTTAGATCTGTCACTGGAACTGTCAAGTAATCAGTGGTCATTCACCCCTCCCAGATCGAGCCCGTGAGGTCTTCTCCCCCTCAGAGGACGAGATCGAGTACGCTCGAAAGGTTGTACAAGCCTTCAGGGAATTATCACAGTAGTGCGCCCAGCGCTGAAGCACTGGGCTGAAAGGGCAAAGCCCCCCTTCGGCAGGCTCAGGACATGCTTTCGGGGACTGAATTTCAGCCCGTGGGGCTTTGTTCTTTCAGCGTCGAGCTTCAGCTCGGCGCTCAGCTTTTCGGCCATCGAAGAAAGGGAAGAAGCGATATGATCGTGCCCATGCTTCCCACCCAGTTTCTGGAGAGAGCTCTGAAGCTCTATCCTCACAAGGTGGGGGTCGTCTGCGAGGACAGGCGGTTCACTTATCAGCAGTACGGGGAGAGAGTGAACCGGCTATCCAACGTCCTGTTGGATTTGGGTGTGAAGAAGGGTGACCGCGTGGCCTTCCTCAGCCCCAACTGCCATCGCCTTCTGGAGGCCTACTACGGGGTCATTCAGATCGGGGCCATCCTGCTCCCCTTGAACATTCGCCTCTTGCCGTCCGATTTCGCCTACATCCTGGCCGATGCCGGGGCCAGTCTGCTTTTCGTGGACCGCGACTTGCTCCACCTCATCGAGCCGATCAGAGGGGAGCTGAAGTCGGTGCGGCAGTTGGTGCTGATGTCCGACGAGGCGCCACCGGCTGACTGGGAGGGGGAGAGCTACGAGGAATTGATGGCTTCGGCCTCGACCGCAAAGCCGCCGCAGCCGGAGATGGACGAGAACGATGTGTGTGAGCTGTTTTACACCAGCGGCACCACCGGCCGGCCCAAAGGGGTGATGCTGACCCACCGCAATCTGTACTTCAACGCCATTGACTTTATCATCGGGCTGGGGCTCACCGACCGCGACGTGCAGTTGCACACCATCCCCCTCTTCCACGCCAACGGCTGGGGGACGCCCCAGGCCCTCACCTGCGTGGGTGGCACCCACGTCATGATCAAGAAGTTCGAGCCGCAGAAGGTCTTTGAGCTCATTGCCAAGGAGGGAGTCACCCTGGCTGCCATGGTGCCCACCATGGTCAACATGCTCCTCAACTCCCCCTATCTGGGCC
The DNA here is from genome assembly GCA_964602575.1 of uncultured Anaerolineae bacterium. Lineage (GTDB taxonomy): Bacteria > Chloroflexota > Anaerolineae > VGOG01 > VGOG01 > CAZRSI01. The sequence continues at coordinate 1,751 of CAZRSI010000005.1, read as the reverse complement.
GCTACGATCTGAGCAGCCTGACCCGGCTGGTGGTGGGTGGCGCGGCCAGCCCGCCGGCCTTCGTGGAGACCGTGGAGGAGAAGCTGGGCTGCACCTACATCGCCAGCTACGGCCTGACCGAGACCTCCCCCGTGCTGACCTTTGCCACCCTCAAATACCACCTCAAGAGCTTGCCCGAGGAGGAACAGCGGTTACTTAAGGCTAAGGCCGGGTTGCCCTTGGTGGCCGTAGACCTGCGGGTGGTGGATGAGCAGGGTCGCGATGTAAAACCCGACGGCAGGGAAATCGGCGAAGTGGTGGTCAAGAGCAATGTGGTCATGGCCGGCTACTGGCGAGACCCCGAGGCCAGCGCAGCATGTGTGGATGAGGATGGCTGGTTCCACACCGGCGACATGGCCACCATTGATGAGGAGGGCTACATCCTCATCGCCGATCGGAAGAAAGACATCATTATCAGCGGTGGGGAGATCATCGCTTCTTTGGAGGTCGAACGGGTGCTCTACTCTCACCCTGCGGTTCTGGAGGCGGTGGTTATCGCCGTGCCCGACGATTTCTGGGGCGAGGTACCCAAGGCCATTGTGGTTCTCAAGCCGGGACAGAGCGGCACCGAGGAGGAGATCATCCAGCACTGTCGGGGGAAACTAGCGGGCTATAAGATACCCAAATCGGTGGATTTCGTGGACGAACTGCCCAAGGGAGGCACAGGCAAGATCCTGAAGAGCGTGTTGAGGGAGAGGTATTGGAGGGGGTACGAAACGAGGGTACACTGACCATAAACATTCATACCAATATCCCCTCTTCTCGTTGCCGGTGTGGGACATTGGCCCATTTAGCCCCGCCCTGAATAGGAAAAAGTGGGGTTGAGGGAGCACCCCTCAAGCTCCCCAGGCTTCGCTGCGCAAGCCCATGGGAGGCGGTGGCTTGACAACTTTGCCATATTGTTTTATACTATAACAGAGGTTGGGGCTGTAGCTCAGATGGGAGAGCGCATCAATCGCACTGATGAGGTCAGGGGTTCGAATCCCCTCAGCTCCACTCGTGGGGCCGTGGCGAAGTTGGGATCGCGTCTCAATGGCATTGAGAAGGTCGAGGGTTCGAGTCCCTCCGGCTCCACTGATTCACAGGTGGCAGATAGGTCATGGTTGACGACTTATAGCAAACGGTAGTGACGCTATAAATCGTTTGTTATGGGTCAATTGTAGCTTATGGGAGCCATCAGGCAAGGCATATGGAGGTTGTGATGGTAAAGCAATTCAAGATTATCGTGGAAAAGCATCCTGACGGCTATGTAGCCTACCCGCTTGGACTAAAAGGGGTCGTTGTAGGTGAGGGAGATACTTACGAAGAAGCGCTGGCAGACGCGAAATCAGCAATCCAGTTTCACATTGAGACCTTTGGTCAGGAAGTCATCGAAGTGGAACCACCCATTCTGGAAGCATTCGTTGCCGAAGCAGGAATTGCGGTCTAATGCCCAAGTTTCCAGTGGATGCTCCCAGAGAAAAAGTCATCAAGGCATTTGAACTTCTTGGTTTCCGTCAGGTGCGAATACGTGAACACATCGCCATGGAACGTGAGAATCCGGACGGAACGCGAACACCCCTGACGATGCCGAACCACCGAAGAATAAAAGGTTCAACGTTACGTAGAATACTGACCCAGGCCCATATCCCAAGGGATGAGTTTCTGAAAGCATACGAACAGACATAAAATCAATGTGATTGAGGAAGTCGAGGGTTCAAGTCCCTCCGGCT